>JAMOAF010000216.1 GCA_023621895.1 Planctomycetota bacterium | reverse complement strand
GTTTCGCAGGCTCAACGACCCGCAGGGGGAGTGCGCCACCTTGTGCACCGTGCTATTCCATTCGAGCGATGCGGCGGCGGAAGTCGCTCAAAACTTGAACACCGCCACGCTCGACGAGAGCGGCTGGCACGTCTATGCAAACATGGAGCACGTCAATCGGCGCTTGGCGGAGATCGGCCAGCCTCACGGCAAGGGCGCGTACCCGCGAACCGACGACATTCTCCGCCGCGCCGTCAACATCAGCATCGGCGTGGTCGACCGAGGACTCGGCTCCGGATTCGGGATCAACATCGACTCGGCAGACGAAGAAATCGAGGCCGCCGCGGCACGGTTCCGCCAGGCGTGCTCCAGCGCCGCCGGGGGACGGCGGGCCGGGCATCTTCGGGGTTCGAAAACAACAGGAGCTCGGCAATGATTCGCATTTGCACCCTGCTCGGACTGGCGCTGTCGCCCGCGGTGATCGCCATGGCAGCGGGGACGGCCTCGGCCGCCCCTTCCGGTCAGCCCTCTGCCGTCTCGTTCGAGGGAAGCCTCAAAACCGCTTCCGGGCAAGAGCCGCTGGAGGCAGCCAAAGTAACCTTCGTGCCCGGCAAGTCCGGCCAGGCCGGCCTCTTCATGCAAGACGCGCGATTGGCCTATCCGACCGCCGCCGGCTACGACGCGAGGCGCGGAACGGTGGAAATGTGGGTGAAACGCCAGTGGGAGGAGACCGAATCCCCGACCGACCGCATCCTCTGGCTGCTCCAAAGCGACGAAGGCCAGAACAACCTCACCTACCTGGGCTTCCGAGGAACCGGCGCTGAAGGCCACGTCTATTTCTCCAACGCCGGCGGCGTCGACGCGGTGCGCGTTCCACTCGAATGGAAAAAAGACGCCTGGCACCACCTGGTGGCGTGCTGGGACGAAAGCCTGCGGATCCGCGCGCTCTACGTCGACGGGACATTTCGGGATGCCCAACCCTACACGCGCGCCATGCCCGCCAGGCAAACCGCTTTCCACCTGGGTTATTCCCCGAACACCGGCCTTGGTGCGATGGCCGCGATCGATGAGTTCAAAATCCACTCGGTCATCGCTCCGGCCGATTTTCTCGAACAGGTCAAGATGACCGAAGCGGACCTGCGAGCCAGGGCCGAGCAGGACGCCCTGGTAAAACGTCTCGGCGAGACGTATTCGCTCGACCGGGTGGAGAAGGAGCGCATCGAGGTGAAATCGGAGGACCTGGTCGGCTTGCCGACGGCGTTCACGCAGCGGGTTCCCATCCAGGCCTGCTGCCATCCGGACATCGTCATGGTCCACCCCGACCTTTCGATCACGCTCGGCCGCAGCAGCGACTCCCTGGCGCTCGGCTTGGCGCTGGGCGACGAAGCCGCGCTTCCGGATATGTACCAGGTCACTCGCCGCCTCCGCAACGGCTATCTTCCGATCGTGGAAAGTCGCTACAGCACCGGCAGCCTGGCAGTCGAGCAGACCGCCTTCTGCATCCTGCCGGACGACGAGGACGTAACCAGCGGCCGCGAGGAGCAGTATGCCATTGTCCGCCTGAAGATAACCAATACGAGCAAGCGGAACGTCGATAGCGGATTGCTGCTGATGGTCGGCAAGGCAAACGGCACGCAACGGACCAACTACCGCCCGTTCGTGCCCAGCCCCGCGCGGTGGCGGGCGGAGACGCTCGAGTGGAAGACTGACGGCGAGTCGCTCGTTTCCGACGGCCGTGTTCTGCTCGCCTATCGGACCGACGGGGCGATGCCAGCCGCCTTTCACGCGGTGATTGATCTCCCGCCGCGTAAGCAAGGCAACTCGGAGCCAATTCGCAACTCGCTGCGGTTCCCGCTGCGGCTCGAGCCAGCCGAGGCGCGGACGATCGACCTGGTCGTCGCCGGGACCTCGGCCCTCTGTCCGGCGGCGTCGCGCGAGCGGATGGCGGCCCAGCGGTTCGAGCCTTCGCTCGCTCGGGCCGAAGCCCACTGGAACCGGCTTCTCGCGCCCGCCATGCGGTTGGTCACGCCGGACGAAAAGATCAATGAAGTATACAAGGCGATGATCCTCTCGTCGCTGCAAAACCACCACAAGACGCCCGACCGCCCCTGGCGCGAACCGGACCAGAGTTGCTTTCTTTCCCCCGGCGTCTGGCCCTGGGAGTTTTCGCAGCAGGCGGTCCCCTTGGCTTCGATCGGGTATCTGGCGGAACTGGATCCCTCGTTGCGGTTCTTTACCGAGCGCCAGGTGGGCGTCGGCCCGCACGCGGCCAACCGCGGGCCGCAGGGCGACCTCGACTCGATCGACGGCTGCTACGTGGGCAACTGCGGAATCTATTGGATGTGCGAGACCGGGGCCGTGCTCCACGCCATGGCGGCGCGGTATCTCTACTCGCGCGACGATGCGTGGCTAAGGCAAAATCGGCCCAGCATTCTCGCCGCCTGGCAGTTCATCCAGAAGGCCCGCGCGCAGACGCGGACTGTCTCTGAACACGGCCGGCGGCCGCCGGGCTACGGGCTCTTGCCTCCCGGGCGCGCCACCGACGGCGGCGACTTGGAGTACACCGTCGGCTTCAGCGACAACTACACGTGGGAAGGGCTCGCGGCGATGGCCGAAGCTTTCCAAACGGCGGGACTGGCCGAAGCCGAGCAAATGGCCGCCGACGCCGAGGAATACCGCCAGTGCATCCTCGAGGCCGTCCGGCGTTCGCAGTACGTCGATCCGGAGACCGGACTGACGATCATCCCAAACTTCCTCACCCGCAAGGGAGCCGCCCACGGCGGAAACGCCTTCGACACGCGTTACAGTCTGGCGATGTGGCAGACCGGCCTGCTCAAGGCCACCGACCCCCGATTCGACGCGGCCTTTCAGTGGCAGCAGCGCAAAGGCGGCTTCTTGATGGGACTGGTGTTCCCCTTTCCGATCGGATCGACCTGCTGGTATGTCAACTCGATCGAGAAGGGGAAATACATGAACCACCTCGCCCGCGGCGAACACGAGAAGGCGCTATTGGTCTTCTACACGAACCTGGTCTACAGCATGTCGCAGGACTGCTACCAGACGGTCGAGCGGATCAAGCTCGACCAGCCGAACTTTTCACCCTTCCAGCAGAACGCATCCGGCAATGGCCGGATTATCGAGATGTGCCGCCGGATGGTCATCGACGAGCAGGATGCGGATACCCTCTGGCTGCTCCGCGGCTGCCCGCGGCGGTGGTTCGCTCCGGGAAAGACGATCGCGGTGGAAAACGCGCCGACACGGTTCGGCAAAATGGCCATCCACACGCAGTCGGACGGCCGCACGATCCGCGTCGAGATCGAGGCTCCTTCGTGGGAGCCGCCGCGCCAGGTGCGCATCGCCGTGCGCCATCCGGACCGCCGAGCGCTGAAGTCGGCGACAGCCAATGGAGAGCAGTGTTCCGTGGAGGGGGAGGCCGTCATCCTCCCATCGCCTCGCGGTCATCTGAAGCTCGTGTGCAGCTTTGAATGAGGGACTGGCACAGCCCCGGCCGCCCCCAATCCCTCCTGTAGTGTTTTTGCCGCCCTTCGCCTCCCGAGGACAACCGCAATGAACCCTTCACCGGCCGCGACTCGTGCCGCAATATCCAGCCTGGCATTCTTGTTGTCTTGCGGGCTCGTGCTCTGCAATGCTCGGTCGCCGCGCGCCGCCGCCTCGGAGACCTACTACGTGGACGCCTCGCGGGGCAGCGACAACAATCCTGGAACCGCGGAAGACAAGGCGTGGAAGAGTCTGGACAAGGTCAACGGGGCGCGGTTCTCACCCGGCGACCGCCTGTTGTTCAAGGCGGGGACTTCGTATACGGGAACGCTTCGGCTTCAAGGAAGCGGCCGCCAGGGCGCGCCGATTGTAGTCGATCGGTACGGCGAGGGGGCGAAACCGCGGATCGACGCCGAGGGAAAACACCCCGAGGCCCTGCTGCTGTTGAATGTCGAGTATTGGGAAGTGAACAACCTGGAGCTCACGAACCAGGGTGAAACGAGAGAGGCGGGCCGATTCGGCGTTCGCTCAATGGTCGACGATTTTGGCCCCGCCCGGCATGTGCATCTCAAGAACCTCAGCGTCCACGACGTCAATAGCGTGTTGAGCGACCAGGGGCACCCCGATGGCGGCGTGGTCGTCGAACGCCGCGGCGGCGGCATCGTGTGGATGACGCTCAATGCCGACGGGGCCAAGCCCTCGTATTTCGACGATCTGGTGATCGAAGACTGCCATTTGGTTCGCACTGATCAAGACGGCATCTGGGGCTGGGCCGGCTACAAGGGCAAGAGCAAGTGGCGCCCCTACGATCGGCGCCATTGGCACCCCAATCGAAACGTCGCCATCCGCAATAATCTGCTCGAAGACATCGGCGGCTCCGGCATGGTTCCCCGATGCTGTGTCGGCTGCCGGGTGGAGGGCAACACCGTGCGCGTGGCGGGCACCCGCGCCCAGTGCGGAGTGGCCGGCATCTACGCCTGGAGTTGCGACGAAACCCTTGTCCAGTTCAACGAGATCAGCGGCGTCCAAGGCTACAAGAACATCGACGGCATGGGATACGATTCCGATTTCAACTGCCGCAACAACCTGTTCCAGTACAACTACAGCCACGACAATGCCGGCGGTTTCATGGGCGTGTTCGCCGGAGGGGCGGGCTTCACCGCGGAACTTGGAAACGTTGGCAACCAGGGAACCATCATCCGCTATAACGTCAGCCGGAACGACGGCCGCGTCTCGCGAGCCATCGTTTATCACGTGGCGGGCGGAGCGAAAAATGCGCAAATCTATAACAACACGTTCTTCGTTGGAGAGGGGCTTGACATACGCACTTTCAGCGAAAGCCTGTCGCCGGAGTACCACGTCCGCAACAACCTGTTTTATGTGCAAGGGGCGTTGAGCTTCTCGCTGCCGATCCAGGGCACGTTCAGCCATAATGCGCTTTTCGGCAAGATCACGGATCCGCCCTCTAATCCGGACGGGCTTCGGGTGGACCCGCTCCTGGTCGCGCCGGGAACCGGAGGCGCCGGCCGCGACAGCCTCGGCGGTTACCAGTTAAAGCCCGGTTCGCCGTGCATCGGCGCCGGCGCCTTGATCGAGGCCAACGGGGGGCGCGACTTCTGGGGAAACCCCGTGAGCGCCACGGAACGGCCCGACATTGGCGCCCATAGCACGCGAGGCGAGCGCTGACCAAACCCGCATCGCGCGATCTCCGAGCGAGCGTCGCGGCGAACGTTGACACACGGCGGTCGGCGCCGCCCAACAGGCGGACGTCTGGCCGCGAAAGAGCGCAACTGACCAGAGATCTTGTGATGACCAGACACCGCCGCAAGAGTTGGATTCGATTCCTCGCACTCGCCGGCTGCCTGTCGCTGCTTGCCGGCGCGCCGGTCCCTGGCGTTGACTCGCCGCCGCCCGCGGCGGCAGCCGACACCCGCGGCGCCGGCAGCCCGGCAGCCGGCAGCCCGGCAGCCGGCGCGGCGCCGGCGCCCACGCTCGCCGACGTCGCCTACGGCTCGCATCCCCGGCAGGTACTCGACTTCTGGAAGGCGGAGGCCGCGCGGCCCACCCCGCTGGTGTTCTACATCCACGGCGGCGGATGGATGCCGTTTCCCAAGGATAAGACGGTCGTCGTTACTCACGGGCTTGCCGATTACCTGGCCGCGGGGGTCTCCGTCGTCTCGATCAACTACCGGCTCGTCTCCGACGCGCAGGCGGCCGGCGTGAAGCCGCCGGTCCAGTGGCCGATGCACGACGCCGCCAGAGCCCTCCAGTTTGTCCGCGCAAAGGCCGCCGAGTGGGGGCTCGACAAGGCGCGGATCGGGCTGTTCGGCGGGTCCGCCGGCGCCTGCACGAGCCTCTGGCTGGCGCTGCACGACGAGATGGCCGAGCCCGGCAGCCCCGATCCGGTTGCCCGCGAGTCGACGTGCCCGAGCTGCGTCGCGGTGGCCGGGGCGCAGACGAGTCTCGACCCGGAACAGATGCGCCGCTGGATTCCCAACAGCGTCTACGGCGGCCATGCGTTCGGGTTCGATGGGCCGTGGACGGCGGACGTGTTTCAGCGATTCTACGAGGGGCGCGACCGGGTGCTTCCGTGGATCAAGGAGTATTCGCCCATCGAATGGGCAAGCGCCGGCGATCCGCCGGTCTTTCTCCAGTACGACGCTCCGCCCGCCGCCGCCGGGCAGGTGGAAAAAGACCCGACGCACTCGGCCGTTTTCGGCACAAAACTCCAGCAGCGGTTGAGGGAGGTGGGAGTGGAGTGCCATTTATCGTATCCTGGGTCGCCAGAGACGAAGTACCGCTCCCGATACGAGTTCCTGGTCGATCGATTGAGCAAATGAAACAGGAGGGCGCCATGACTTCGAGACTCTGCACGACCGGTCTGCTGCTGGCCGCGATTTCCTCTTGGGCGATGTGCGTGTGCGGCAACTGCCTTGCCGCTGAATCGCCGCAGCCGGAGTTCATCTCCGACGCGCTTCGCGAACGGATCAGCTCGGCATCCCTTTCCTGGGGCAGCCTGGGGTTGAACACGGCCGTGAAGCCGTCGCACCGTGAGCCGAACCGGCTGCGCATCGGCGAGACGGTCTATGATCGCGGACTGGGGGTCCATGCCGATTCGGATATCGCCGTCGACCTGGCCGGCGAGTACCTCGTGTTCGAAGCGGAGGTCGGCGTGCACTGGCAGGGGGGGCAGACCGCGGGCTCCGTCGTCTTCCAAGTCTTTGTCGACGACCGCAAGCAGTTCGACAGCGGCGTGATGAAGGAAAACGACCCGCCTCGGAGTGTTCGCGTTTCAGTCAAGGATGCCGACGAGCTGCGGTTGGTGGTCGATAACGCGGGAGACGGCATCACGAGCGACGTTGCCGACTGGGTCAACGCCCGGCTGACCCGCAATCCCGAGGTCCAAGGCCGCCGAGAGCGCGCGGCGGTGAACGTGGCCGTGTTTGCCCGCGTGGTCGCGTCCGATCCCCGGCGGATCGAAGGGACGAAAGCCGATCGGAAGCACGAGTTTCCCGCCGAAGACCTGGCGTTGACGGAAGAGCTGCTGCCGGCGGAGAACGGGAGTTTTCTCGCCCCGGTCACCGAGGGCGTCGGCTGTATCGGTCTGGAGTGGCGCGAGTTCCGCTACTTCCGCGAGGTCGGGCTGCGGTTCGCCGATCCGGCGGCCGTGCCCGAACGGGTCGAACTACAGCAATGGGTCGGTCAATCGAGCTGGCAGGGCGCCTGGCGGACACTCGATGCCGCCGTGGAGAAAAGCGGCGACGGGTGGACCTGGAAGCTCGGCGACGCGGACCTCCGGCAGCCGACGGACAAGTTCCGCTGGCTCTTCAGGGACGTGGCCAGGCCGATCGCCGTCGCCGGCCTGAAGGCGCTCACCACGTCGTCCTGGAAGACCGCGGCTTTGCGGATCGAAGCCGAGGGCAAAGCGGCCGGCGGGCCGGTCAAGATCGAGCTGTATAACGGGGAGTTTCTCAGTCCCGGCGCCGGGTGCACCCCGGTCGAGTGCACCTGGGACCCGTCCAAGCCGTTGACGGCGCGGGTGCGCTACGCGCGCACCCGGCAGTGCAAGACGGATCAGACGGTGCTCCGGTTCGAGATATCGGGCCGGGCCTTCGGCGTTGGCGTGGAAGACGTGCTGGCCAACGAGGCCGTTTACGTCCCCCACGCCGGCCTGTTTGTGACGCGCGACCCGGCGCCGGTGAGTCTTGGCGAATACGTCGAGAAGATCGCCGGCCAGAAGACGCTTCGCCAACGGGTCCAGGAGATGCCGGACCAGACCTTCCAGCGCGCTTTGGCAACGGTCCACCTCCCGATCCAGGACCTGGGGCCGATGATGCTGTCGCTGGCCTGCGACGAGCGGAAGTTCGTCGCCTATCGCGAAGGCCCGATCGGATTTGCACTGAAAGACCAGCCGAGCGCGGAGTTCGACGGCCAGACTCGCCGTGGCGGGCGAACCTTCCCCTATCGACTGCATCCCGTCTTCGGCGACGGCAACTACGAGAAACTGGCGCGGCATCTGGAGGGCGGGTGGCTGCCGATCCCGGTGACCTCGGTCGATGAACAGGGCGTCGTCTACACCGCTCGCACCTGCGTCGCCCCGCTCGACGACCTGCCGGCCAGCGGCGCGCCCGATTGGCTGCGGCAGCGGGCGGTCTGCGTGGCGGAGTACACGATTGAGAACACCCGCGCCGCGGACGCCGATGCGATCCTGATCTTCTCCGTGCTCAAGAAGAACCGAGCGGACCAGGACCAGGATGAGGCGCTGCCGCTCCGCCGGGTCGACGGCGGCGCGATCGCCTCGCTGGACGGACGGCTGCTGGCCTTTATCGACGCGGCCGGCGCCGCGCCGCTGGAAGTCAAGACCGACTCGCAAACCGCGATGGTCGTGGGCAGGCTGCCCGCGGGCGGCAAGGCCCGCGTGGCCGCCTATCTTCCCGCGTGGAAGGCGGCCCCCGATCAATACGCGATGTTCCGCGAACAGGCGCCCGAGTGGGCGACCAGGGTGAAACAATACTGGGAGCGGCTTTTTGCGCCAGCGGCTCGGATTGAACTCCCTGACGAGCTCTTGACCAACGTGATCCGGGCCTCGCAGGTGCATATCATGCTGGCGGCCGGCAGCGAGGAGAACGGCACGCGGGTCGATCCCTGGACGTCCGCCGATCGCTACGGGGCGCTGGAGAGCGAGAGCCAGCCGATCCTCCGCGGGATGGACATGATGGGGCAGCAGGAGTTTGCCCGCCGCGGCCTGGATTTCTTCGTCGCGCGTTACAACGAGGCGGGCTTCCTGACCACCGGCTACACGATCATGGGCTCGGGGTGGCACCTCTGGACGCTCGCCGAGTTCGTCGACCGCTCGCAGGACCTCGATTGGTTCCGCGCCGTGTCGCCCGAGGTCGCCCGCATGTGCCGCTGGATCGTCCGCCAGCGCGAGAAGACCAAGCGAGTCGACGCGCGGGGAGAGAAGGTTCCGAATTATGGACTGACGCCGCCGGGCATCATCGCCGACTGGGGGCGGTTTACGAATACCGTGTTCCAGGAGGCCCACTACTGCACCGGGCTGCGCGAAGCGGCCCGGGTGCTGGGCAAGATCGGCCATCCCGACGCGAAGGCCCTGGCCCAGAACGCTGAAGAGTATCGCGACGAGATCTTGCGCGCCTATCGCTGGACGCAGGCCCGCAGCCCGGTCGCCCCCTTGGGCAATGGCGCCTGGGTGCCGGCCCAGCCGCCGATCTTCTTCATTTTCGGCGACGTCGGAGGCTTCTTCCCCGGAGAAGACGGAAGCCGGTCGTGGTGCAAGAATGCCGATGCCCATCAATTGATGGTCAATCGCATCATCGATCCGAATGCCGAAGAGACTTCCTGGATGCTGGACATCATGGAGGGCATCGAGTTTCTCCGCTCGGGCCTGGGTGAGCCGGCCTACGACGCCGCGACGAACGAGCGGCTCTGGTTCGACCTCGGCGGGTTCAACAAGTGCCAGCCGTACTACCGCCGGAGCGTCGAGCTTTACGGTCTCCGCGACGAGGTCAAACCATTCATCCGAGGCTACTTCAACACGATTCCGTCCTTGTTGAGCCTGGAGAACTTGTCGTTCTGGGAACATTTTCACAACGCGGGCGGCTGGAACAAGACGCACGAAACGGGCTGGTTCCTCTGCCAGACGCGGATGATGCTCGTCCAAGAGCGGGGCGACGAGCTTTGGCTTGCCCCCTTCCTCACGCGGGATTGGCTCAAGGACGGGGCGGTGATCCGCGTGCAGAACGCGCCGACGAATTTCGGGAAAACCGGCTACGTGATCCAGTCGGCCGTCGGGCGGCGCTCGATCGAAGCCGTGATTGACCCGCCGGCGGCCAGCCCGCCAAACTGGATCGTTCTCCGCCTGCGCCACCCTGAAGAGAAGCCGATCCGGCGGGTGACCGTCAACGGCGAACCGCACGAAGGGTTCGACGCCAGCGCGGAGACGATTCGCCTCAAGCCGGGGCCGTCGCGGCTTGTCGTTCGCGTCGAGTACTAGCAGTAAAGCCCCCAGCAGCGATCCTTGCCATGAACTCGCTCGACATCGCCATCATCATTGCCTCGCTCGTGGTCGTCGTGGTCGCCGGGCTGGTTGCCTCGCGCGACCAGGACAAGTCGGCCAAGGGCTACTTCCTCGCCTCGGGCAAGATGCCCTGGTGGCTGATCGGCGCCGGCTTCGTCGCCACGAGCGTTTCGAGCGAGCAGATCGTCGGGACCGTTGGCGCCACCTACACGCACGGCATGGGGATTACCAACTGGGAATGGTTCGCCCCCAACAAGTTCCTCATGATCCTGATTTTCGTCCCGATCTACCTGAGGAATCGAGTTACCACGATCCCCGACCTGCTCGCGCGCCGGTACGGTCCGCGGTGCGCCGACATCTACAGTTGGGTCATGCTGGTCGCCTACGTTTTCATTTTCATGCCGCCGGTGCTCTACGGCGGCAGCCTGGCGTTTTCCGAGCTGACCGGCTGGGATTTTTATGCCGTGCTCTGGACCACCATCATCCTGGTCGCGCTCTACACCGTCCACGGGGGGCTGAAGGCCGTGATGTGGACCGACGCCATCCAGTGCGTGATGCTGATCGGCGGCGGCGTGCTGCTGTTCTTCGTAGCGCTTTGGAATATCCCGGGCGGATGGACCGCGATGGTCGACGCCACGCCCGAACGGTTTCATCTTTACCATCCGCCCGACGACCCGATGGCGCCGTTCCTGGGATTCTTGGGCGCTACGGTGGGTCTTTTTCTCTTCTATTCGGCGGGCAGCCAGGTGATGATCCAGCGCGTCCTCTGCGCCCGCTCCACCTGGGACGGGATGATGGGCATCCTGTTTTCGTGCTTCATCAATCTCTTCCGGCCGCTGGTGACCTGTTTTCTGGGTCTGGTGGTGTATCACTGGATTCACGTGATGCACATGGCCGAGCCCCTGGAGAACCCCGACACGACCTTCCCTTTTGTGCTGGCGAATCTGGCGCACGGTTGGGGATTGCGGGGCATCGTGCTGACCGGTTTTCTGGCGGCGGTGATGTCGACGATCAGCGCGCTATCGAATTCCACCGCGACGATGTTCTCGCTCGACGTCTACCGCAGGCTGATCAATCCCAACGCCAGCGACGCACGCGTCGTCGCAACGGGAAAGGCCGCCGCGCTGCTCTCCTTGGTGGTGGCCGGGCTCGTGGCCCCGGTGATCAAGGAGATCGGATTGTTTCAATACTTTCAAAAGGGCGTGACCTACCTGGCCACGCCCTTCATCTCCGTGATCCTGATGGGCTTTTTCTGGAAACGCTCCAATAACGCGGCCGGGCTGTTCGGGATTCTCGGCGGCATTCTGATCCAGGTGGCGATTGTCGCCGGCCTCTACCTGGCGGAAATCCGACTGCACTGGCTCTATGTCGCGTTCATTGCCCAGGTGGCGATCATGGCCGGCATGTTCGTTGTCTCGCTGGCCACCGAACCGCCGCCGCCGGAACAGTGGCAGCCGTTTTTCTGGCGGCCGGACTTGCTGAGAAACATCGACGGCGCCGAAGGCCGCCCGTGGTACCAGACACTCCGCTTTTGGGGAGCCGTTTTCGTGGTGATTTGGGGCGTCCTTTACTGGTGGTTCTGGTAAGTGGGACGCCGCACGTGAGGAGGATCGAATGAGACAGGCAGTTGTGGTCGCCCCCGAGCCGATGGCGGTCGAGGCCGGAGCGGAAGTTCTCAAAAACGGCGGCAACGCATTCGATGCGGCCGTCGCCACCGGATTCATGCAGATGGCCGTCAACCCGATCCAGTGCGGGCTGGGGGGGTGGGGCGGGGCAACCGTCTATGAGGCAAAAAGCGGGAAGGCCGAGCACCTCGGCTTCTGGGCGCGGATCGGCTCGAAGATGCGGCCCGACATGTGGGCCAGCGAGATCCGCGGCTATACCGACGTCTGGCATTTCGCGCTGTTCGACGATCACCGCGCCTATTGCGGCTACACGTCGGTGATGACGCCGGGCACGGTCGCCGGCTTTGCGGAGCTTCACCGCCGCTACTGCACGCGGCCCTGGGGCGAGCTGCTGCGGCCGAGCATCGAGATGTGCCGCCGCGGATTCCCGCTGCCCGAGTATATCGCCATGTATCTCGGCGGCGCTTTCCTGCCCCAATTGCCCACGCCGCGGGAGACGTTTAGCGCCACGCCCGATTCCGCCCGGCTGTGGTTCCGCGAGGGAGGCCGGTTTATTCAGCGCGGGGAGCTTTACCGCAACCCGGACCTGGCCGCGACGCTTGAGCGGCTCGTGGACTCCGGGCCGGACGAATTCTATCGGGGAGACCTCGCCGGCAAGATCGCCGATGCGTTCGAGCAAAACGGCGGCTTCGTCACGCGCGGCGATCTGGAGCAATACCGGGTCAGCAAAGAAATCCCGTTGCGAGGGAGGTACCGTGGTTACGACGTGGTCGCCTCGCCTCTGCCCGCCGGCGGCGTGATGCTCCTGGAGATGCTCCATGCCCTGGAGCACTTCGACATCGGCCGGCTGGAACACAACGGTCCGGAGCACGCCCGGCTGTTGGCCGGAGCGATGGCCTGGGCCGCGATGACCCGCTTCAACCACCTCGCGGATCCGGCGTTTCATGAATCCCCGCTCCAGTGGCTCCTCTCCGAGAAACACGCGGGGGAGCTGGCCGACACGATCCGCGCTGGGACGATGCCCGAGTGCAACGCGCCGGTCAAGCCGGGCGGAACGACCCACTTGTGCACGATGGACGAAGAGGGGAATTGCGTGACGCTGACGCACACGCTAACCTGCTATAGTGGTGTAATCGTGCCCGGGACCGGATTCTCCTGGAACAATTGCGTGAGCCTGATGGACCCGCTGCCCGGCAGGAACAACTCTTTCGATCCGGGCCGCGCTCGGGCCAGCGCGTTGTCGCCGACGATCCTCTTCAAGGACGGCTCGCCGGAGCTGGTGCTCGGAGCGGCCGGCGGTTGGACGATTACTTCGGCCGTCCTTCAGGCGATCGTGAACCTCGTCGATTTTGGGATGTCGCCGGTTGAAGCCGTTTCCGCGCCGCGGCTGCATAGCGAGGGGGCTTCACTATTCTGCGAGGCGCGGATTCCGCGGGCGACGGTTCGCGGACTCCAGGCCGCCGGCGTCGAAGTCGAGCAAAGCCCCTATAGCTATCACAGCACGTTCGGCCGCGTTCAGTGCATCGCGGCCGATGGGCGGCTCGCCGCATCGGACCCCCGCGGCGAGGGCGGGATGGCGATCGGGGTCCGGAAAGACAAGACCACCTACGCGCAACAGGCAGGAAGGCGATGATTGCATACGCGACCGTTCAGCGGGCGATGTTCGAGGCGATGCGGCGGGCGGCCACCGCGCTGCCGCCCGACGTTGCCGCCGCATTGCAGCGAGCACGCGAGGAAGAGACCGACCCGCTTGCCCTGAAACACCTCGACGTGAGCCTGGAGAATTTTCGCATGGCCGCCGAGGGAAACGGGCTGATCTGCGGAGATACGGGCTATCCGCTGCTGTTCGTCACCGCGGGCAGCCAAACGCAGATCGAAGGCGGCTTTGGCAGCCTCTGGGACGCCGCCCGCGCGGCGACGGCCCGGTTGACCGGCGAGGCCTTTCTCCGCCCGACCATGGTCGATCCGTTGACCCGCGACAACCCCGGCGATAATATCGGCCCCGGCATGCCGAAGCTGGAATTGACGTTTTCCGGCGACGGCAACGGGCTGTACCTCGTCGCCGCGCCCAAGGGAGGCGGCTCGGAGATCTTCGGCACGTTCTACCGCATGATGTTTCCCTCCGACGGCGAGGCGGGAATCGTCAAGTTCGTGCTGGAGTGTGTCCGGGCGGGGTGCTACGCGGGCAAAATCTGCCCGCCGGCGATCCTTGGCGTGGGGATCGGGGGGACCGCGGACCTGTGCATGCGAATGGCCAAGGAGGCGGCCCTGTTGCGGCGCGTGGGCGAGCACCACCCCAACCCGCGAGTCGCTGAAATGGAGAGGAAGTTGCTGGCCGCCTCGCGCCGGTTGGGCATCGGCCCGCTCGGGGCGCGAGGAACCAACGCCGTGATGGGCGTGCACATCGAAACCGCCGTGACCCACACCGCCGCGCTGCCCGTGGCCGTCAACGCACAATGCTTGATCGGCCGTCGCTGGACGGCTTCGATCGCCGCGGACAACACCGTTTCGTTTTCGGGAGAACTTAAATGATCGGCGAGATTCGCCACCTCCAGCTTCCGCTGAGCGAAGAAGTCGCCCGCGATCTGCCGCTCGGCGCAATGGTCACCGTGAGCGGCCTGGTGTTCACCGGCCGGAGCCGGTTCCATATCCGGGCGATCGAGCAGGACCTGGTCCCGCCGATCGATTTCGACGCGGTCAACTGCTTCCTGCACGCCGGTCCGGTGATGCGCCGCGCTGAGCAGGGCTGGGAGATCGTCGCCATCGAGCCCACCTCCAGCATTCGTTTCGAACGCTACGGAGGCCAGGTCGTTCGGAAACTGCGGCTGCGAGCGCTGATCGGCAAGACCACGATGGGACCGGGGACCGCCGCGGCGCTGCGCGACGTCGGAGGCGTGCACCTCTCGAAAATCGGCATCTGCGGCAACCAGCTCGCGCCCCAGGTGACCAAGGTCCACGGCGTTCACTTTCTGGATGAACTGGGCAAAACCGAGGCGACTTGGGTGCTGGAGGTCCAGCGGTTCGGTCCCTTCTTCGTCGACATCGACTCGCGCGGAAACAACTACTTCGAGACGCTCGAGGCGGATACCCTTTCGCGCATGCAGTCGGTCTACAAGGAGTTGGGCATACC
>JAMOAF010000668.1 GCA_023621895.1 Planctomycetota bacterium | reverse complement strand
CAAGTACATAGGGATTACAAAAGAGTACACAATACAGATAGACAAGAAAGATGTCTGCGCTGCATGCACACTGGCACTCGTACGTATGCTGTGTAAACTTGGGCTTGCGTGGCCTATCTTCTGCGACAGGTTTGCCGAGAACACTTATTTTTCGCCTACTTGCAGAACAAGAGCGAAAAGCCCCGACACGGACCGCAAGAACGTGAGAGAAGTGGAAAGGCCCAAGGAAAGAGGCCAGTCAGACAGGCGACACCCACCTAACTCCGGGCCAGATCTCGCAGCAGGCGGAGCGCCACCACACCACAGCTCCAGCTTGCCTAGTCGTCCAATCCTTTTCGATATTTCCTCCTTGCCCTCGACTGCCCATGTTGCCCACAATTCCTTCATGGACGGAGACCCTCAACCTACGGCCAACCTGAGCAAGTCCGCCGGTGGCAGGGTACAGATCACCCGGCACATGCGTCGCCTTGCCGTTGAGAACGGCCGAAAGAGGGGACGCCCCCTTGCTGTGCCCTAAGATGGATGGCCAAACCCGCCGATCGACCAAACGGCAGAAGCCGATGCCCCACACACCGCGATCCGCAGTCCTCCGAGACTGAGTGGGTAACTATATATTGCCCCAGCATTACGTGCGATAACCACCCGCCCACGAATCTCCGATCTGGTCCCGCCGTGCCACTCGCCACCCGCACCACCCAATTCCGAGCCAAACAACTTTTCACCCCCAGCAGCCAATTCCGGCCCCTCGATTTCTCCCCCAAAATCTTCAGGTGTTCATAAAAACCCTTCCAAAATAACCCCTTCCTGCTATATAATGTCGGCCATGCCCTCCTGCCCTGCCACCAATACCCGATGCACTCCCGCGGCCGGACCGCTCGCTTTCGCCCCCGGCGAGCTGGCCGATTTTCACTTTCCCCTCCTATTTTTGCAACATAGCACTTTCGGCTAGTGTGCAACTTACGTCCAGTCGTCCAAGCGTAAACCCAACTCCACAAACGACTTCCGCCCGGCCCCCTCGCCGGAGTTTATTCGCAACACGTGAAGTACGGCGCAAAAATAGGCGCTCAAACGCCGAAATTCTCTCCCGGCGTCCCACTTACCACAAATCCGATCCGCAAACGCGGTCCCGCCAAAACGTCCCAAAACCCCGGCCGACTTCCTTCCCCCTTCTTCCTTTCTTCTTCGCGCCTTTGCGCCTTTGCGTGAGCCCCCCTCGCCCCGGCTATTTCAGCGGCGGCTCAAAAACCTCGAGCGCGTCCAACGTCACGGCGCCGTCGCCCCGAGCCACGACCTTGAGCACGTGCGGCTTGTTTTCCAGGTTCGACGCCAGGCGGAGCCGGAACTTCTCCGCCGGCCCCTTGAACTCGACGCTGCCGACCGCCGACCGGACGACGTCGAACGTGAACCGGTCGCCCGTGCGGTTGTACCGCGCGTCGCGCCAGAAGTCCGGCTCGACGATGATCTGTCCCGACGTGCTGGTAAACGGCTCGAGGGCGTTGCCGCGGCCGTCCGCCCCGGTCACGCTGCCGGCCAGCTCGTAGTCGCACGAGTCGGAAGTCATCGTCAGCGTCCATTTCTGCGGGACGAGGTTCCGCCCCAGCGAGATCATGTGCGGCGCGCGGTCGCGCGGAGGATTCGGCGGACGCTGCGCGTTGTTCTTGTCCGGTTCGATGTAAAGCGCGTAGAACGCCGCGGCCTCGCCGGCCGGGCGGCCGTCGATCCAGATGTCCGCCGTGCCGCCGTCCGGGCTGCGCCAGCCGACCAGGTCCACGCGATTGCCCGTAAACGCCAACGTCACCGAACTATCCCGAGCCGTGGCCGTCCGCGCGGCGCCGTCGCGGGCGCTCGCCCACGCGCCGCTCGACTCCACGGCCCGGGGCGCCTCGACCTCCACGCGCCGCTCGCGGCTGGCCGGGTCGTAGCGGAATGTCTCCGCGCGGTGGAAGTGCCGCGCGATGTTCATCACCGTCATCCGGGCCGCGTACCGGCTCTCGTGAACCGAGTCGCCCAGCAGGTCCTCGATCGCCAAATCATGGGCAAGCATGTAATCGGTCATCTCCCGGCGGTTCTCCACGAACTCGACGCCGTACTTCTCGCACATCGCCCGCAACGCCCCCGGGTCCTGGTGGCTGTTGACGGCCTCCGGGTCGGGCCAGACCGGCTTGTGCGGAATGCACCAGTGAAGACTGCCCACCACAATGTCGGCCGTCGTGCCGCGGCGGAGCTCGGCGATCAACTTCTCCAGGTCTTCGGTCTTGCCGAAATTGTAGAGCAGCACGACGTCCGGCTGGTCGGGAATCACCAGGTGGCGCGCCCAGCCGTGCGAGAAATGATAGGAGGTCGAGTTGCCCGCAATCTTCTTGTAGACGATCTGCGGCGCCTGCGGGAACCGCTGCCGCACCAGCTCGGCCAGCAGGTCTCCATTGCCCAGCCCGTTGGTAAAGCTCGACCCGATCGCCCAGATCAGCAGCGGCCGCTCGGGGTCAAACCCCTTCTCCAGCTTCTCGACGGTCAGCGCCATCTGCCCACCGTCGCCGGGCCGCGGCGCGGCCTCGTACTGCGGCGCCCCCTTGGGCGGCTCCACGGGCGGCGACTGGCCGCCCAAAGCCGCCAGGCACCAGAGACAAATCCCGATCAAACTCGCCCCCGAAGCAACACGCACTTGCCAACGACTGATCACGATTGCTCCTCCCGTTTTCTCGACCCGATGCTACGCGCCTGTAGCGAGCCGGAAGCCGATCCCGGCTCGCCTCCCATCTTGCCAAGCCGCGACTGTTCGCGGCGTCTCCGCTCGCTTTTGCGCCGTTTTGGGCGGAAGACGATCGGCCGGAGCGTTGATTCCCCTTGGCGATCGTATTGTAATGGATCGGGCTAGCCGTGTATCCAGCGAGACGTCGGGCTTTGAGCTCAGAAAGGCAAACCATGCGAACGAACCCCATCTGCGGCAGATCACTCCCGTCCGCGGGATTCCTTCTCGTCGCGGGCGTCGTCTTCGCGGCACGCGCCGTCGCGCTGAGCGGCGCGGAGCCGGCGGCGGCTGACTTCTACGTCTCGCCGGAGGGGAGCGACCAGTGGTC
>JAMOAF010000033.1 GCA_023621895.1 Planctomycetota bacterium | reverse complement strand
AACTCGTGACCAGAGAGAACGTGTTCTTGAATACGACCAATCCGCAGAAGCTGGAAACGGCGATTGATGAGCTTCGCGGGATTGCGTTGCAGATTCTCCGCCGGAAGCCGGACTTTCTTCTTGGCGTGTTCCAGCACTTGATCGAAAGGCGGGAGGTGTTCAATGACCAGCCGCAGGCCAAGAACTTGATCGAGGCGGGTAAGAGGCACATTGCCGTGGAAGACTACGACCACCTGGACGAAGTGATCGGGCGCCTCTACAGCCTCCTTCCGCAAGAGGAGCAGCGCACGGGTGCGCTGCGCTATTACACTGGAATTCGTTGATGGAAATCGCGCGTCCTTGTGGATGTACGGTGGAAAAACCGGCGGCTCCTCCGACGGCAAGAGGGCGGACTCCGACAGCCCCCCCTGTTGACATCCGCGCGGCACGGCGCGAGATGATCGCGCTGAGGCGGCGGCCAGCCGCCCCCGGCGCGCCTGTTGCGTCCAGTCGTTTCTGCCCGAAGGCTACATGACCACCTCGTTCCGGACCAGCGTGGAACGGAAGAAGATCGTCATCCACCAGGCTTTGCGGAGATAGTCGTCGGCCGCCACGAGGTTTTTGAAGACCACCAGGCCGATTTCCGACCAGGCAGGCGCAGGAGGTTCTCGCAGCATGACCGCATCCTCTTCACGGCCACTCGAAAAAGCACATCGCGGATCCCGGCATTTTCGTCCGTCCTGCTCGATTGCGCCTTTCGCCCGCCCCTCTATCAAACTGCCCTGCGCTTGACATGCTTTCAAGACTCTTGCTGCGGCTTGTGTGCGGTATCGGCAGCTTGGAGGAAGTCCTGAAGCACCTGTTCCAGCCGGCCGAGCTCCTGCTCCAGCACGGCCAACACCTCGGGTGCGCCTTGCAGTTTGCCTTCCCGTCCCATGATCTCCAGTTGGTAAGCATGGTCGAAGGCCGGGTTTGTTCCGAAGTAGCGCACGGACCCCTTGCACGTATGGGCGGCAAGCCTCAACGCCGTCGCATCTTGGTTAGTAACCGCCTGGTGAAGTGCGCTCAGCAAGTGCGGGATTTCCTCCACGGCCGCCTGCGCCACGATCATCCGCAGCCTGGCATCGCCGCGGACTGCGGCCACGGCCGTGGTCCAGTCAAAGGCTTCTTCCGCCGGCAGCACGCGCGGCGCTGCCTGGGTGGACCGAGCCGATTCCCCCAGCAACGTCGCGATCGCCTCGAACACCTCCCGGGCATGGATCGGTTTGGAGGTATACGCATCCATGCCCGCATCCAGACATCGCTCCCGGTCGCCGGCCAGCGCATGGGCGGTCATGGCGATGATCGGAATGTGCCCGCCGGTCTGCCTTTCTCTGGCGCGGATGGCTTCCGTCGCTTCCAACCCATCCATCTCGGGCATCTGCACGTCCATCAACACAAGATCGAACGGCTGCGATCGCAGCGTCGCAACGGCCTCTCTGCCGTTGGCTACGACGACGACCTTGTGCCCGTGCGACTCCAAGAGGGCCGTTGCCACTTTCTGGTTGACCAGGCTGTCTTCGGCCAGAAGAATCCGCAAAGGGCTGAGCCGCGGCAGGTTGTGGGCGGCCGCGGTTTGCAGGGACTCGTCCTCCGGCGTCGCGCCGCCCAGGACCAGCATGATCGCGTCGAACAACTCGGATTGCTTGATCGGTTTGCTCAAGTAGGCGGCAATCCCCGTCTGCTCGCAGCGGGCAACGTCTTCCGGCTGGTCGCCGGAGCTGAGCATGACGATGACCGCGCTGCCGAATTCCGGGCCGTGTCGGATCTTCTCTGCCAGGGTGAATCCGTCCATTTCCGGCATGTGCGCGTCGGTCAAGACCAAGCGGAACGAGTCGCCGGCCTGGTGGGCCTCGCGCAGCATTTCCAGGGCGCCGGCGGCCGAGGCGCTCATGCTGGGCCGCATGCTCCAACTGAGGAGGATCTCCTCCAGGATGCGGCAGTTCGTATCGTTGTCATCGACTACCATTACCCGCGTGCCCCGAATGATCGGCAGCCGCACGCGGGCGGTGTCGGTCGGTTCCTCGCGGGCCACTTCGAGTCGGACCGTGAAATGGAACGTGCTCCCGCGGCCGACCTCGCTTTCGACGGAAATATGGCCTCCCATCAGATCGACCAGCCGGGAAGAAATCGCCAGGCCCAGCCCCGTCCCGCCGAACCGCCGCCGCATCGACATGTCCACCTGCTCGAACATCTCAAAGATGACGTGCTGTTTCTCCGCTGGGATGCCGATGCCCGTGTCGCGCACGGCGAAGTGCAGGACCACTTCGTGATCGGCCGACGACTCGCGCCACACGTCCATCATCACCTCGCCGCTCTCGGTGAACTTGATCGCGTTCCCAACCAGGTTCACCACCACCTGACGCAAGCGGTCCGGGTCGCCGCAAACCAGGCTGGGTATCTCCGGGCGCACGCGGCAGGCCAGTTCCAGGCCCTTGCCATGCGCGCGGATCGCCAGCGATTTCATGGTGTCGCCCAGGTGCTCGCGAAGGTCGAAGACCGTCCGCACCAGGGAGAGCTTCCGGGCCTCGATCTTGGCGAAATCCAGAATGTCGTTAATCAGCCGCAGAAGGGACTCCCCCGACTCCTCGATCACTTTGAGGTAGTCGCGCTGCTGAGCAGTCAACCGCGTGTTGAGAACCAACTCGGTCATGCCGATGATCGCGTTCATCGGCGTGCGAATCTCGTGGCTCATGTTCGCCAGAAAATCGCTCTTGGCGCGGCTGGCGGCCTCCGCCGCCTGTCGGGCCTGTTGCAGCTCGGCGTTGGCCCGGGTCAAGTCCGCCGTGCGTTGCTGGACCCTGACTTCGAGTTCATCATGCGCCTTGCGAAGCGCCTCTTCGGCCCTCTTGCGTTCGGTGATGTCAATCGTGAAGCCAATGATGCCCGTTATTTCACCCCGGTCGTCAGAGAAAGGTATCTTGTCCGTCAGAACGATCCTTGTGCCCTGAGCCGAGTCCATTGTTTCCACGATGCCGAGCTTCGCCCGCCCGCTTCGGATGACCTCCAGATCGTCTCGCCAGTAGGCTTCCGCCTGTTCCCTAGGGTAGATATCGAAAAGC
>JAMOAF010001124.1 GCA_023621895.1 Planctomycetota bacterium | reverse complement strand
TTGCCGGCGGCTCTGGCCTGCGCGATGTCGGCGAGCTTCAGCACGATGTCCCCGTGAAGCGACAGGTACTTCCACGACTGCCGGCGCGTCGCGTCGCCGGAAGACTCGTGACGTGCAATCACCGGCCGGAAATCGGCCACGGCCCGCGGTACCCGCGCCAACTTCGCCAGCGCGACCTGCTTGGCTTCCGCGCCCTTCCCGGACAGCGCCGCACGGTCCAGATACAGCGGGGTGGACAGCTCCGAAAGCGTGAGCATGTACTCCCGCGCCTCTTCGCTTCCCTCGCCAAACGCCCCGGCAAAGTACTCGCGGGCCAGTTCCTCCGTGTCGGCCTGCGGATTCCAGAGCAGCCGCGCGTGGAGATGGGTCGGATAGCCGTGCGGGAAGAACGCCTTCGGAACCTGGCAGCTCACGAACCCCTCCATCCCCATGCGCCGCAAACGTCGGATGTCCTCGGCCATCACCGCCGTGAAGCCGTAGTACCCGGGGTCGCGGTAGTGGTGCCACGTCATATGGTAATCGAAGACGAACGCCTCGCCCGAGAATATCTTCTGCCAACTCCGCAGGACGTTGATGGTGGCGTGTTCGTCAGTCGGCATCTTGTTCTGATTGAGCTGGTAGGGAGGCAACTCGGCGCCGGTCGCCTCGACAGCGTACGGCTTGTCGTAGCGCCGCGAGATCGGCGCGAACATCATCGCGAAACGGTCGGGATTCGAAAACCTGGCGCTTTCGGGCGGCCAGAGCAAGTTCGCGTAGACCAGGAACACGATCTTGGTGCCGATGCCGCGCCGGGTGAGTTCGGCGTCAATCGCATTCAGGGTCTCGACATAGAGGTCGCTCACCCGACTGTCGCGGCATAGGGGGCACTCGCACGTCTTGTTCATCCCGTCGGCGTTCCAGACATGGAGGTAATCCACTTCGGGGTGCCGGTAGGCGTAGTCCGCCACGCACTGCACGATGCGGCGGCGGACGTCCGGGTTGCCGTAGCAGAGATCGGTGAACGTGGGCCCTCGACTGAAGTCCCGCTTGCCGTCGACCATCGCCAGCATCCACTCCTTGCCTGGCGGCAGCGCGGGGCGCGCGCCGTGATCGGATTCCGACTCGGGAAGACCGAGCACCAGGGCCGTCCAGCCGTGCCCGACCGCATGATAGGACATGCCTCGCCGTTTGATCTCGCGGATGCTCAGCTCGTGATAGGCGCGGACCTCCTCGTCCGAGCGCGGCTCCTTGGGCAGGTGGCTGGGATAGCGTCGGTCGTAGTAATTGTTGTAGGTAATGCGCGGCAACATGAACTCGTGGAAGAAGGTGTTCATCCCCACCTTCGGCGCCCAGGCGATCCTGTCGAGGATCTGGTCCAACGAGAAACAGCCGCAATTGTTGCTGCCACGGAAGCGATAGGCGGCTTGATCGGAGAATCGAACGGTAAGCTTGTCCACGCGGCGAGTGGGAACGTAGTCGCCGTCCTTGCCGGGGCGGATCCAGCGGCATCCGCAGGCTTCCAGGAAGCGATACGCGGCGAACAGCACGCTCCGCGGATTCGAGCCGGCGATGACTCCCTTGGAATCGCGGACGTCCGCATAAATCGCGTCGTCCCGCGCCACGTCGCGGACGCCTTGCATGGGCAAACCGAAATCAGTCATCAGGCCCAGAGCAATGGTCGCGGAGGCCTTCGGCGGGTCTTCGACGACCGTGGCTGCCTCGCCGTCACCGGCCATCAGCCCGAGATAGCGGCACAACTCGGCTCCGGCCAACTCGATGGCCGAGTGCCGGCTCTTGAGCTCGACGGTCACCTGGGGCGATACGAAGGGCGGCGCCGTAACGCCCGGCTTGGATGTGGCGCCGGCCGACTCGGCGCCGAGAGCGGCACACGCAGACAACGCGGGGATTGCGACAATCGTTGCGAGAACGTAAAAGCTGCGGTTCATGCCAAGAACTCCCATCGGGGTTATGTTGGAAACGCAACCCGGCAACCGAGCGGTCGATTGTCGCGGCCGATTCGGCCGGGCCGCCAATCGGCATGGCTCCGGCCAATCCACGCCCACAGTGCCGATTATAGCAACCCCGACTTGAGAAAGAACGCCTATCGCCTATAATACTTTGCCATCCATCTTGGACGGGTCAGACCATGAGAAGTGCTCTACGCGTGGCGATCCTGACAGGGCTGTCGCAACGTTCCGACCGCCGCATGATCCAGGGCGTCATTGCCTACGCACGCGAACACGCGAATTGTGACCCGTAACCTATCCCCGGAGCCCCGCATGGCCCCATCGCGCGATATCCACAAGGCCCGGCGCGCATATCAAAAGGGCGACGTTCCAGCAACTGTGGCGGCCCATTCGGTCCGGGCGGAGGAAAAGCACCAACACGAGCATGGGCAGTACCTGAAGAGCGCCGTTTACGGCGGGCTCGACGGCATCGTGACCACGTTTGCCGTCGTCGCCGGCGTGGGCGGCGCGCAGCTCGGCGCGGCGGTCGTGCTGATTCTCGGCTTCGCCAACCTGGTTGCCGACGGCTTGTCGATGGCGGTGGGCGACTACTTGAGCACGAAGGCGGAATTGGAGTACCAGAGGGCCGAGCGCCGGCGGGAGCAGTGGGAGGTGGAAAACTACCCCGAAGGCGAAAAACGGGAACTGGTTGATCTCTACGTCGAAAAGGGCATGCCCGAGGACGACGCCAAAACGATCGCCGAGATCATTTCCCGCCACCAGGAGACGTGGATCGAGGTGATGATGGTCGAGGAATTGGGGATCGTCGCCTCCGGCGAATCGCCGATCAAGAACGCCGTGGTGACCTTCTTCTCGTTCGCGACCTTCGGCCTGGTGCCGCTGGCGGCCTTCATTGCCGTACGGCTGGTTCCGCTGCTGAAGTTCGACGCGTTTACCGCCGCCAGCCTGCTGACCGCAATCACGCTCTTTGCGCTCGGTGCGATCAAGGTGCGGATCACCGGCAAGAACTGGTTCAAGTCCGGACTGGAGACTCTGCTTGTGGGCGGGCTTGCGGCGGCCGCCGCCTACGCCGTGGGCCGGTTGCTCGGAGGATTGGCTTAGAATTCCACCACGAGCCGCAGCCCCCACTGCACG
>JAMOAF010000312.1 GCA_023621895.1 Planctomycetota bacterium | reverse complement strand
GTCGACGAGCGTGGCATCGACCGCCGGGGCATGGAACAGGTCCCATTGGAGCCAGCCGAATTCGCCTGCGCGACGCCGCAGTTGGCGAGTCTCCTCGGTGGCGACCATCTCCGGAACCAGGGCGAGGATCTCGGCAGCGCGGTCGTGCTCGCCCCGATCGAGGGCCTGCCCCGCGCGGCGATGGGCAAAATCGCGGAACTGTTCCGCCAGCCCGCGCGCCGCGGCGTGCGCCGGCTGAAGCTCCAGAAGGCGCGCGACCTTGGCCATCAGCGACGCCGCGTCTCTCTGCGCGGATCGGTCGGTGATCTCGGCCGCAAGCCGGTCGATTTGGCCGACGATCGGGCGCAGCTCTCGCAGCGCCTGCTCGACGGCCTCGGTGCGAAAGTGCGGCTCGATCTCTTCGAGCAGCCGCAGGGCCAGGTGGTATTCGGCTCGGCGACGAGCGGCGCAGGCCCGGTCATGCGCCCGCTTCACCTCGGCTTCTTTCTCGGCTTTGGCGGCCTTCGCCCGGCCGATCAACTCGCGGGCGTCGCCGGCGTATCGCGCCAGGATCGGGTGCCTGGCGGCGGTCATCGGCAGCAGCAGTTCAATCGCCTTGCTGTAAGACGCCTCGGCCAGAAGCTGCCGCCCCTCGGCGACTTTCTCCTCCAGCAAGGTGACTTGCGTCTCCAGCCCGTGGATCAGATCGGCGCCGCACTCGCCGCAGAACCTGGCGCCCGCGGCGCTCAGCGCTGCGCAGGCGAAGCAGACTTCCTGCATTCGCGCGCCGCAGTTGGGGCAGAACCTGGTCTCGGCGGCAACGGTCGCACTGCATTCGCGGCAGCGTGCAAGGCCCTGATTCGGTCCCGGCTCGGCGCCATGGGCGGAGTCGTTCGAGCTCGACGACGATCCGCGCGCGTCGCGCGCGGCGGGTGCACGCTCCCGGCCGCCCGGGCCTGAGTTCCATCGAGTCATCGCTCGGCTCCACTTCTCACTGAGTTCCACACCCTATCGCGCAATCGCCCGAACCGCCGTGGTGACGAATTCTCCAAGCTCCTGGCTCATCTCGGGATGGGGGCTTTTGTGCATTCACGAGTCCCAGGCTCCAGTCGTAGTTGGCTGTGGCCAAGAACGCGCCGCCACAAATGCCCAAGTATCCGCCACCGCCACTGACAAACTCGCAGACGGCCGCACGCCCCTCCTCGCCCAGCGATCGTGCCATGGCGCCGGCGGCTCCACCCGGAAAGATAATAAGATCACACTCGTCCAACACGTGGGCTCGGATGTCTTCGGCGGATACATGCAAGCACCGGAAGTCGGCGGAATCGGCAAGCAGACGCTTCAATGCGGCGGTCGCCTTTTCACTGCCGGGATCGACCTGGAAGAGAGCGACGCGGATCGGTGTCGAGCAGCATTCTCTGACATGCGATCGTTGGGCTATCTCCGCAGTGAAGGCGCGATTTGCCTCGCTGGGAGGCGGGTAGTCGTCGCCTCGGCGCCAATCGGTCGGCAGCAGCGGTTCCCCGATCTCGCTCCGCACGCGGTTGGCTTCTTCCAGCGTGATGTGGTAGATCCGGAATCCATAGCCGGCCATGGCAACCGGTTGCAGACGCAGGAAATAGAGGTAATCGCCATCAGCGTCGTGGATCCTGCGGACGCTCACCGCATACCAGCCCGGAAATGGCGCGCCGGCCCACCGCTCTTCGCGCGATGCAGACCCCGCCGCCTCGGCCGCTTCACCGTGAGCATTCCACTCGGCCCAGTCAGGGGTTCCTAACAGGTCGGCGCCATAGGAATTCGTGAACAAGGTGTTCAGAGGCGTTGCCTCGGGGTACTGTTCCCACCACCGCTTGAGGTAAAATACGTCTTGGCCCCAATCCAGGTTTGAATCCAGCAGGTATTTGTCGCCGTTTTGGGGACCACCAGCCAGTTCGTTGAAATAGGACATCGAGTGCGGATAGATCCACATGCTGCTGGACACAGACCAGGTCAGCAGCCCAACCGCCAGTGCGCCAAGCGTCCGAGGGTGTCGAATCGCCACGGGCGCGATTTTGCTGATCCAGATGAAGAGAAAGGGGAACGCGGGCAGTACATAGCGAAAGTGCCGGCTGAAGCCCGTCTGAGAGCTCACGAAGACAAAAAGCACCGCGGCGGGCAACAGCAATACCATTTCGTCGCGCCATGAATCATCGCGACGAGTGGCCGCCTCGGTGACGCTAGCCGCCGCGGAGCGTTCCGGTGGTCTCTTGAATAGCGCCCACGCGCTGAGCGTCGCGGCCAGGAAACCAAGGCACCATGTTCCCACGGGAACCTTCAGCGCAGCGCAGGCCAGATAGTAGTGCCACCATCCGCAATCCCGCCATCGCCCACATAAATAGGAGGGTAGACCGCGCTCGAAATCATATTTTTGCAGGTCCATGCCGCGAAGGTAATTGTATGGTAGGGAGACTGGCAGTAAACCGAGCCATGTCTCGCCGAATCGATTGCCGCCGCGTCCCCCTTCGGCGAGCGAATCATCGCCCGCCAACGTGCGGCTGACGAACGTAAACTCGCCGAGCCTTGTCAAAGAGCCTTCAAAAGCGTACCCGAGGTTAAGGGTGAGAACGGCAATGGCCAAGGCGGTGGCCAACTGCGCCCCCTGACCCATACCACGCACCGAGGGGAGATTCTTCGGCCCGGTCAGCCGCCAGAGAAACCAGACAAGAGGCCATAAGGCGAACAGGACGACCCACGTCAGTTTCGCAAGCTGTGCCAGTCCGAGCGAGACTCCGGCAGCTACGGCGTTTCCCCAATTGGGTTCCCGAAGCCATCGCCAGAAGAGGTAGCCGGCGGCAACCCCCAACGCGGCAGCGGCAGCGTCTGGACAAATTGTCGCCGACCAAGCCAGCATGTTGGGCGAGAGCATCCAGAGGGCGATCGCACCGAGCCCAGCCCAGTTGCCGTAGAGATCACGCGCCCATTGCCATACGCAATACGCACCGAGCAGCGCAAACGGAAGGCACGCCCAACGTGCGACTGCAAAATACCATTGCGCGAAGCCGAGGTTCCCTCGGACAAATCCGATGCCGACACTCCATTCAGGCCGCGACTCCGGAACTCGTT
>JAMOAF010000786.1 GCA_023621895.1 Planctomycetota bacterium | reverse complement strand
GGCAGAGGTCGCCTCGAATCGGCGGATTCTCGGGCCTGACGGCAAATGCGTGATGACGCGGATGAGCAGTTGCCGCAACGAGGCGGCCAGGGCGGCGCCGGAGGGGACGATCGATGCCGATGTCCGGCTCGTCAGCTTTTGGGCTGGCCAGCGGCCGATTGCGTCGCTGACCTATTACGCCTGCCACCCGCAAAGCTACTACGGCCGCGGCGGCGTGAGCTACGACTTCATGGGCATGGCCCGCGCGATGCGAGAAGCGGAGGTGCCCGATGCGCTGCACGTCCATTTCGACGGCGCCGGGGGCAACGTGGCCGCGGGCAAGTACAACGACGGGTCGCCCGAAAACCGCCCTATCCTGGCGGCACGGCTCGCCGCGGGGATGAAGGCCGCGTGGCAGTCGCAGCAGAAGGTGCCGATCTCGGCCGGCCAAGTTGACTGGAAAGTCGTGCCGGTGTCGCTCCCCTTGCGCGGCGAACTTGTGGAAGACTCGCTGGCAAAGGGAGTGGCCGACGCATCGCTCGATGTCAAGGCCCGCGTCCGCCTTGCTCGCGACCTGGCCTGGACCCGGCGAATCAAGTCGGGGCACGAGATCCCGCTGGCGTGCCTGCGCCTCGGGCCGGTTTGCATCGTGCACATGCCGGGTGAGCTGTGCGTCGAGTATCAGCTCGCGGCCCAGAAGATGCGCCCGGGACTGTTCGTCTGCATGGCGGCCTACGGCGACGATGGCACGGGGTACATCTGCACGCAGATCGCCTACTCGCAAGGAGGCTATGAGACGGGCCGCGTCTCGCGCGTCGCCCCGCGAGTCGAGGCGGTGCTGAGCGAGGCGCTGGACCGGCTGATGCCGGCCCGCTGAGAGCCGGCGGGTCTGCCGAGCGGCAATCCGCGCCCAATGGCCAAGACTGCGCAGCGGTCGACGCTTGACGTGCGATCGCTGAATCCTGGAATTTGAACCTTGAAGATTGGACTTTGAGCCTTGCCAGGCTACGCCAACTTGTAGAACGCGATGGCGTTCTCCGAGAATAGCTTGCGCTGCTCGCCGATCGGCCTTGAGCTGACGATCTGCTTGAGTGCCGTTACCCACTCGCCGAGCGTGGCGCCGCGGGTGCAGACCGGCCAATCACTGGCGAAGACGACCCGCTCCGGCCCAAATGCATCGAGACACAGATTCACGACCGGGGCAAGCTGCTCCGCCGTCCACTTGCCCTTCTCCATCCGCGAAACGATGCCCGAGATCTTGCAGATCGTGTTTTTTCTCTTGGCGAGCGATTCCATGGCGCGCCGCCATCCGCCGGCGTCGTGCTGGGCGGCGCGCGGGGCGGACGATTCGGGCAGGAAGGCCACCGGATCGGCGTTGCCGCAATGGTCGATCACGAAGCGGGTGTCGGGGCAGGCGTCGACGAGCCGGGCCGATTGGGCGAGCATTTCCGTTGCCACGCAGAGGTCGAAACACATCCCCAGTTCGCCCAACAACCGCAGGCCGGCGACGAGACCCTCGGCCTCGAGCATTTCGGGCTGGCGCATGATGTAGCGAACGCCCTTGACGTAGGGGCTGCCTTTGAACCGGTTGATGTACGAGGCGAAGCCGGGCGAGGCGGGCCGGCCCCCGATCACCGCGGCGCAGGTGGGCTGACCCGGCGTGCGGCAGAGCTCGACAATCAACTCCGCCTCGTCCACAAGCTGGGCGTCCGAGACGGCCACCTCCATGTAGACCGCCTTGATGACGTTCAGGCCGCGGGTCGCTTCAAGGTATTCTTGGGTGAAGTAGTTGCGGGTCAGTTCGCCCCCCGGCGCGAGCCAGGGTGGGTGCAGCCTCTCCAGGTCCCAGAGATGCTGGTGCGTATCGACGATCGCCAGCGGATCGGCGGCCGATGCCCCCGCTGCCGCCAAGGGGCTCAATGCCAACGCGCCCTGGATCGTTCCCTGTAGAAAAGACCGACGGTCAATCATCACGGCCATCTCTCCTCTCTTGATGCCAACCCGATACACCCGCCCGCGCCGGGCCCTTCAGCGCCCCCATCCTAACCCGAAACACCGGCCAACACCAGCACGCCGGCCGGCGGCCGACCGTCCGCCGCACTGGTTCCGCACTCGGTACCCCACTGGGCCGTCAACTCCCAATGGGCGAAGTGCGAAGCTCGCCAATCTCCGCTTGATTCAAACAGGCGCAGACCCCGGGCAATCCGAGAATCAGGTCCAAGACGCATTCCTGAACTTTCGCAGATTTCAGGCCGCTCAAACGGCGAGGTTTAGGTAGTTTTCCAGTTGGTCGAGCAATTGACACAACTAGACGCCGTCGCTTGCGAGCCGGTTCATCGCGCCGGTCGAATAGCCGGTATTGGTGCGGTTGCCCGCGTCGTCATAGGTGTAATTGACGTCGGCCGGCATGCCAGTGCCCGTGTAGTCGACCGAAGTGACCTGGTCGACCGTGTCGGAGCCGAAGTCGATCGTCACGGCCGAGGCGGTAGTGATCGTCACGTAGTCGAGCAGGTGCTCATTGTAGCGGACGTCGTAGTCGATCGTGGTGATGCCGCCGCCGTCGTACTTCATGTCCGTCAGCCGGCCGGCCTTGTCGTAGGCGATGTATTTCACCCGGCCCACGTACTCGATCGTGTCGAGCGACGAGTAGCGCCAGATGTAGCTGAGCCGGTCCGAGGCGTCGTAGGCCAAGTCGATCCGCTTGGCGGCCGCGGCGTTGCCGCCGGTCTGGCTCTGCTGCGTGATCCGCGTGATTCGATCCAGGGCGTCGAAGGCATAATTGTTAGCAAAATCGTTCGCCGTGCCCACCTTGGCCTTGAGCTGCGTGCGGTTGCCGCTGGCGTCGTAGGCCTGGTCGACGCCCACGCTGGAGGTCATCCCTCCAAGGGCATGGGTCGCCTGGGGAGCATTCCGGTTTTGTAGGAGGAAATTGGCCTGGAAAAAAACCTTCGAGTCGTCGATAAGGGCGGTTCTTGTACAAATCCCTGGCGGAAAGGAGTTCCACCATGCCCTATCTTACGGACGACGACTCGAAGGCGGTGCGGAGGATAACAGAAATCGAACGGCAGTTGCAAGAGGCAAAAGCGGAGTTGGAGCGGTGGCTG
>JAMOAF010000836.1 GCA_023621895.1 Planctomycetota bacterium | reverse complement strand
AAAATAGCGCTCATCGCGGGATTATCCTTTGGCTAAAAAGGGGGGGCTGTTTTCACCGTTGCGCGACGGAATTCACTAGATTTGCTTGCAGAATGACTGCCAAACACTCTAGAATGAGATTAAGAGGCCGCCTTTCGTCTGTCACGGGGGTGATCGATGCACGGATACTGGTGGATCATGTTGGCCGTCGCGCTTCTCGGCTTCACTGCGGTCGCGGTGATGTGGCGGCCCGTGTTGTTGAGTTGGCGCGAGAACCGCCTGGCCGAGGCCCGGCGCGACTTCCATTGGCAGCGCGAGCGACTGGAGGCAAAATTCCTCAGCCTGGGGATGATGCCCAATCGCCCTCAAGACGCGCGCTGGAACGACTGCTGGTTCGACGACGACGTCGCCTACGCGAGGAGTCGCACCTCGGGCGAGTTGTCTGCGTTCGTTGCCGTGCGGATTCGTCTCGAAACGCCGGCTGACCCGATGCTGGTCGACAGCGCCCTGGGGGACTCCTGCTGCGACGCCACGGCCGTGTTTCGTTTTGACGGCCGGCGATGGGATACGGAGGGCCGGGCGATCTTCAATCTCACGCCTACCGAGGCGATCCATTTTTTTGAACGCGATCTGGAAATGATCGGCCAGGAGCAGGCGCAGCGCTCGAAAGTCTGACTGCCGGCCAGCGAGCCAGTACCCTCATCCAACGGCCGACGACGGGAAGTCGCCTTCCGCTTCCTTTCTTTTCTTACGGCCGAGCGGCCGAGCCATCCGCCCGGGGACCGGGCTTCTTCGCCGGATGGACAAGCGATAAAATAAGCCGCACATCATGGCCGATGCCGAGCTTTCTCTCAGCCCGTCGGACCGGCTCATGGGGCTGGTCGGACATCTATCGGAGCAAGACGGCTTCGAAGGGGTGATCCGTGAACTCAAGATGGGTCACGCGGGCACTTTCGACGGAGTCTGGGGGTCTTCCTGCGCGCTGTTGGCGGCGGCGCTGGCACATCGCTGCTGGCGGACGCTGGTCGTGGTTTGCCCAGCCGCCGACCTGGCCGATGATCTGCTCGACGATTTCTCCCTCTTCAGCAAGCTGACTCCGGAGCGATTTCCGGCGTTGGAGGGCGTCTCGGGAGACCGGTTGCTGCTCGACGAGGTGTTTGGCGAGCGGATTCGACTACTCAAGCGACTCGGCGGTTCCGCTCCGCCGGAAGTGGTGGTGACCAGCATCGCCGCTCTCTTGCAGCCGGTGCCCAGCCGCCCGTCCCTGGCGATGCAGACGCGGGCGATTCGCGCCGGCGACCGGATCGGCGTCGAGGACCTCAGCCGCTGGCTGGTTGAGAACGAGTTCCATCGCACATCCGCCGTCGAGTTGCCGGGCGAGTTTGCCGTCCGCGGCGGCTTGCTCGATATTTTTGCTCCGGACTGGCAAGACCCGGTTCGGGTGGAGTTCTTCGGCGACCAGGTCGAGTCGCTCCGCCGCTTCGAGGTCGCCAGCCAGCGGAGCCTGGCGAAGCTCGACCGGGTCGATCTGACGATGCTCAGCCCAACAACCCGGCACGACGGCCACCTGGCCGACCACCTGCCCGACGGGAGTTGGTTCTTGCTCGTCGAGCCGGAGGAGATGCAGGAAGCCGGGCGTCACTATGCGGGGCGAGTGGAGCGCCCGGAGGAGTTTCACAGCCTGCCGAGCGTGCTGGAGCAAGTCCTGCGTTTTCCGTCGGCCACCGCCTCGGCAATCGCCGCGAGCAGTCTGGAGGCGACGTGCCGGCTGAAGATCGAGTCGGTCGAACGGTTCAGCGGCGACATCGGCAAGGTCCGGGAAGAGCTGGATGCGGTCGGCTTCGAGCAGGAGGTGCTCCTGGTCTGTCCCACCGAGGCGGAGATCAGCCGGCTGGCCGACGTGTTCGGTTCCACGCGCCTGGCCAGCGCGGGAAGGCTGCATTTTGCCCTCGGGGAGCTGCGGGAAGGGTTCCGGCTGGTAAGCGCCAACATCCTGCTGCTTTCGAGCGGCGAGTTGTTCCGCCGCAGCGAGATTCGCCGGCCGGTCCGCCGGCGCTTGGGCAAGGCGATCGATAGCTTTGTCGAGCTCCGCGAAGGCGACCTGGTGGTTCACGTCGCCCACGGGATCGCCCGCTACCGGGGAATGAAGCTGTTGGAGAAGGGGGAGCGCGTGGAAGAACACCTCGTGCTCGAGTTCCAGGAGTCAACGAAGCTCTATGTTCCGGCGTCGAAGATCGGGCTGGTTCAGAAATACGTCGGCGGGGCAAAGAGCCGGCCGCGGTTGGCCAGGCTCGGCAGCCGGCTGTGGGTCCGCCAGAGGTCGACGGTGGAAAGCGCCGTGGTCGATCTGGCGGCGGACATGATCCAGTTGCAGGCGCTGCGGGCGGCGCGGCCGGGCATCGCCTTCCCGCCCGACACCGAGTGGCAGCGGGAGTTCGACGCGTCGTTTCCTTACCAGGAGACCGAAGACCAACTGGCGACGATCGACGCGGTGAAGGAAGACATGATCGGGCGGCGGCCGATGGATCGGCTGCTTTGCGGCGACGTGGGATTCGGCAAGACCGAGATCGCGATGCGGGCGGCGTTCAAGGCGGTTGAAGCGGGCTACCAGGTGGCGATCCTCGTGCCGACCACCGTGCTCGCCGAACAGCACTACCGCACATTCTCCGCGCGGATGGCCGAATTTCCCTTTGAAATCGCCGTGCTCAGCCGCTTCGCCACGCGGAAGCAGCAGGCCCGGACGATCGAGCAGTTGACTCTGGGCAATATCGACATCGTGATCGGCACGCACCGCCTGGCGCAGCCGGACGTCCGCTTCCACAATCTCGGGCTGGTGATCATTGACGAGGAACAGCGGTTCGGCGTCGACGTGAAAGAGCGGCTCAAGGCCCTGCGGCAGATTGTCGACGTGCTCACGATGACGGCCACGCCGATTCCGCGGACGCTGCACATGTCGCTGTTGGGAATTCGCGACATCTCGAACCTCGAGACACCGCCACGGGACCGGCTGGCCATCGAGACAAGGGTCGCGCGCTTCGATTCCGAAATTCTCCGGCACGCGATCCTCCGCGAGCTGGGCCGCCAGGGCCAGGTGTTTTTCGTCCACAATCGGGTGAGCGACATCGAGAACGTGGCCCGCACGCTGCGCCGGATTGTCCCCGAGGCATCGCTGGCCATCGGCCACGCGCAGATGCCGGAGCATCAGCTCGAACGGGTGATGCTCGATTTCGTGAACCACCAGTTCGATATCCTGCTGAGCACGACGATTGTCGAAAGCGGCCTGGACATCCCCAACGCCAACACGATCTTCATCGATGAAGCCGATCGTTACGGGTTGGCCGACCTCCACCAGTTGCGCGGCCGCGTGGGGCGATACAAGCACCGCGCCTACTGCTACCTGCTGATCGATCCGAACAAGCACATCACGCCCAATTCGGCGCGGCGATTGAAGGCGATCGAGGAATTCAGCGACCTCGGCGCGGGTTTCGCCGTGGCGATGCGCGATCTGGAGATTCGCGGCGCGGGCAACATCTTGGGGACCCAGCAGAGCGGTCATATCGCGATGGTCGGATACGAACTGTACTGCGACCTGCTCGAGCGGGCCGTGCGGCAACTCAAACAGATGCCCCCGCGAACCGAGGTCGACGTCGATCTTGACCTGCCGTGCGAGGCGTTCCTGCCCCGAACCTACGTGCCCGACATGCGGCTGAAGATCGATCTTTACAGGCGCCTCGCCCGGGTCGCCGAGGATCACCAACTGGAAGACTTTCGCATGGAATTGCTCGACCGGTTCGGGCCTCCGCCGGCGGCGGCCGAGCGCCTGCTGGGGCTCGCCGAGCTGCGGATTGCGGCCCACCGCTGGAGAATTCATTCCGTGCGATTGGAGGGCCCATACGCGGTTTTTGGGTATGCGGATGGGGCCGCGATGCGAAAACTGGCGTCAATCGCCGGAAGGGCCTTGCGAGTGGCGGACGAGAAAACGGCGTATCTTCTTTTTCAGCAGCAGGTTGCGTCGTCCGACGAAATCATCTCCCAGATCAAATCGCTGTTGCAGTCGAAGTAAGGTTGTCCCTATAATCCCGCCTCGCTTGTCTGGGGGCGCAACGTGTGCGGCCCGCGCAATTGGGGGCCCATTTCGACCTGCCCGGAGGCGGACGACGTTTCGTGATGCGACAGACCTATCCCATCCTGCTCTGGATTGCGATCGCCCTGGCGGTCGGTGTCTACCTGCACCCCAAGGAGGCGCGGAAATGTCTCCAGTTGGCGAATCAGTGGGGCGCCGAGGTGGTGAAGGACATTCTTCGAGCAGCCAGCGCCTTTGCGGAAGAGCGTCAAACGGTCGCAATGCCGGGCGGATACTCGCCGGCAAGTCCTTACGGAGCGGCTCTCCCATCGTCCGAAGTTGCCACGGCTCCCCGAGTCCTGGCCGGTCCCGGCCAGGCGGCAAGCTATCCGACCTATGGCACCGCACCGCCGCCAACCGACGCCGCCGCTGCGTTTCGCGATTCTCCCATCCGCGACGCCTACCCGCAACAGCAGACCGGCAACCCGCTTCGCCCCGCGATGCCGCGCGTGGCCCCCTGGGCGGCGGAGCAGTCGGCGCCGCCTTTAGCGGGCGCCGATCCAGCGGGCGCCGATCCAGCGGGCGCCGATCCAGCGGGCGCCGGGCAGCCGGTCGGACAACCGCCGCATAACGGTTCAGGCGATCCGCAAGTCGCGTCGGCGGCCCCGCCGCCCGACTTGCCAGGGGCGCCGGCTGGAGCGCAGCCGGAGAGCCAGCCGGGGCTGCCGCCGGGAGCGGAGCTTGAGGGCCCCGACCCGGTAGCCGATTTGACGCTTTGCGAAGGCGCCCAGGTCCTGGCGAGAATCGGTTCAGAGGTTGTCTTGGGCAGCGAGGTGTTGCCGAAAATCAACGAGAAACTGAGCACGGTCAAGGGAATCGAGAAAATTCCCGCGGATCAGTTGGAGAGGCAGCGCGAGCTGCTCGTCCGGCAGTTGCTACAGAGCCAGATCGATTTGAAGCTGATCTACGTCGACGCCAAGCGAACCTTGCCGCCCGAAGCGATCGAGAACATCACCAAGCACTTGTCCCAGCGGTTCGCGGAAGTCGAGGTGGCCAACCGGATCAAGGAGCTGAAACTCGCCTCGCGGCGCGAATTGGAAGCGCAGCTCCGCCAGTGGGGCACCTCGTTGGAACGGGAGAGACGATCGTTCATCGAGAAGGCCATTGCCCAGCAGTGGGTAGTCGAAACGCTCCGCAAGGAAGAAGAGCAGATCCGCCACGAGGAGCTTCTGGCGTACTACCAGGAGCATACGGCCGACTACGAGCACCCGGCTCGGGTTCGCTGGGAACACCTGGAAGTGAAATTCAGCCGCCATCCCGACAAACGCGAGGCCTGGCAACTGATTGCGGCGATGGGCAACGAGGTGATGCAGGGGCGGCCGTTTGCCGATGTCGCCCGGCAGCGATCCGATGGGGCCACGGCGTTGCGCGGCGGCCAGCGCGACTGGATCACCCGAGGAAGCTTGAAGTCGGACTTGCTCGATCAGGCATTGTTCACCCTTCCTCCCGGCCGGCTGAGCCGGATTCTCGAGGACGAAGAAGGTTTCCACATCGTTCGCGTGATCGAGCGGGAAGATGCTCATCGAACGCCGTTCGAGGAAGCCCAGGCGGGGATCCGGGAAAAAATGCTGGCGGCAAGAAAGGAATCCCGGCTGAAGGAACTCGTCCAGCGGCTGCGGGAAGAAATCCCGGTCTGGACGGTCTTCGACGGAGAGACTGCCGACGCGCGGGGCAAAGGCGTCCGGACCCAGTTCTGAAGAAAGGCCTGCTCGACGGCGTCGCGGCCGATCGCGATGCGCCCCCGGGGCGGCTCCGGCGAGCGTTCGGGCCGCTTGATGGTTTCTGGGGTGGGGGTATAATCGGATCGTCACCTGACGGCGAACGCTTAGACGCCAATCTTCCGAGGGGAACGAATCCAGCGTCGAGCCCGGCGATGGGGCGATTTCCCGCTTTTCTCGAGGAGTGGATGAGATTATGGCAGAACTTGGCGTGAACATCGATCACGTGGCCACGATCCGCCAGGCAAGGCGCACGTATGAGCCGGATCCGGTTTGGGCTGCCGTGTTGGCCGAGTTGGGAGGAGCCGACGGCATCACGATTCATCTGCGAGAGGATCGGCGGCACATCCAAGACCGCGATCTGCGGATTCTTCGCGAGACCGTGTGCGTGAAATTGAATTTGGAGCTGGCGTGCGACGAACAGGTCACGCAAATCGCGTGCGAAGTCCGGCCGGATCAGGCCACGCTCGTTCCTGAACGGCGCGAGGAAGTCACGACCGAGGGAGGTTTGGACGTGGCAGGCCAGTTGGATCGCGTCCGCCAGTCCGTGGAGCGGCTTCACGGGGCGGGCGTGTCCGTAAGCCTGTTTCTCGACCCCGACCTCCGGCAGATCGAAGCCGCCGCCAAACTGGGCGTCGAAGCCGTCGAACTGCATACGGGCCAGTATGCGTTGGCGCGTCCCGGCCAGGATCAAGCCAGGCAACTGGAAATATTGAAGCAAGCGGCGGCGGCGGTCTCGACCTCCGGGATGGCACTTCACGCCGGGCACGGGCTGACCTATCGCAACGTCGTTCCGGTCGCCACGATCGATCGCATGCACGAGCTGAACATCGGCCACAGCATCATTGCGCGGGCCGTCATGGTCGGAATCGAACGCGCGGTGCGGGAAATGAAGGGACTGGTCGCCTAGCCCGGCGCCGAGGCCAATGGCAAGCGACTCTCGCCAACCCAGGGGGGAAGCTCGGGCAAGCCCGGGGGCCCTGGCACTCCCTCGCCAGTTTCCTTATCATGACCCTCTTATGGGTTGTCTTGTTAAGATCAGGCCTCTCGCGGTTTTTTTGACGCGCGAGGGGCGGGGGCATTCTGTGCGTGAAAGCGGAGGGAAACCAAGCGACGGATGAACACGCGAGCTGAAGAATTTGCCGGACTCTCGGTCGCACTGACCACGCCATTCCGAAACGGGGAAGTCGATTATCGGGCATTGCAGGCCCAGGTCGACTTTCAGGTGGAAGCCGGCACGACCTGTATTTGTCCGGTCGGCACGACCGGCGAATCGCCTACCCTGTCGCATGAAGAACACGAGCGGGTTATCAAGGCGGTCGTCGAAGCCGCGGCCGGAAGAGTCAAGGTCATGGCCGGCAGCGGCTCGAACAGCACGGAGGAGGCCCTGCGCCTGACGCGATGGGCGGCAAAGAGCGGCGCCGATGCCGCGCTCGTCGTGGCCCCTTATTACAACAAGCCGACTCAGGAAGGGATTCTCGCACACTTCAAAATCCTCGCCGAAGCGGTTGAAATCCCGATCTGCGTTTACAACATCCCGGGGCGAACCGCCAAGAACATCGAGCCGGAAACGATCTTGCGGATGGCGGAGATACCGAACATCAAGATGGTCAAGGAGGCTACCGGTTCGATGGACCAGGCGTCGCAAATCCTGGCAGGCAGCGATCTGACCGTGCTCAGCGGCGACGACAGCCTGACGCTGCCGCTGTTGGCCATCGGCGGTCGCGGGGTGGTGTCCGTCGTCGGCAACATCCTCCCCAAAGACGTGATCGCCATGATCTCCGCATTCGAAGCCGGCGATACGCAAGCGGCCCGGCGCTGGCATCATAAGCTGTTTCCCCTCTGCCGCGACATGCTCGGCCTGTCGACCAATCCGATCCCGATCAAGGCCGCCATGAAGATTCTCGGCCGCGACACCGGCGAGTTGCGGATGCCGCTGACACCGCTCGCGGCGGACCAGGAGGCGAGCCTGCGGGCAACGTTGGCGGCGTACGGCGCCCTTTGAGGCCGATCGGCCGGCCGCCGCGGATCGGCAGAAGCGCAGGCTGGTCTGAAGCCTGGAGGCAAGCGGAGCGGTGTGTCCACGACGGCGGATTCTGGTTCTTTGCGAATTCGCGACGCTCAGCGGCGGCGAACAGTCGATGCTGGCGACGCTTGACGCCGTCGCTCAAGCCGGATTCGCCGTGGCGGTGGCCTGCCCCCCTCACGGCCCCCTGGCCGATGTTCTCCGCCGCCGCGGGGTCGAAGTCTTGCCCTTTTCCATGCGGACAGCGGCCGGAGCGGCCCGTTCGCAAGCGGAATCCCGCCGGGAGCTGGCAGGACTTCTTGATCATCAGAAGCCAGACCTGCTCCACGCCAACAGCCTCTCAATGGGGAGGCTTTCCGGGCCGGTGGCCTCGGCGCTGCGTCTTGCGAGCATCGCCCATCTTCGCGATATTCTGCGTCTCAGCCGCCAGGCGGTCGAAGACCTCAACCATCACCGGCGGTTGCTCGCGGTTTCAAGTGCAACGCGAAGGTTTCACGTCGCTCAAGGCCTGGACGAAGCGCGGACGCACGTGCTCCACAACGGCGTCGACCTCGATCGCTTCCGCCCCGGCGGCGCGGACTGCAACCTCGCCCGGGAGTTTGGCGTCGACAGCTCCGCGCGATTTGCCGTGACGATCGGCCAAATCGGGCCGCGCAAAGGGCAGGATATCCTCGCGAGGGCCGCGGAATGCGTGGCCCGGCGGGTGCCGGAGGTTCACTGGCTGGTGGTCGGCGAGCGATTCTCCAACAAAGCCGAGTCGGTGGATTTTGAAGCCGACCTTTGCCGTTGGTCGAAGGGGGCCCTCGCCGGCCGCCTGCACCTGCCGGGCTGGCGCGACGACGTGGATCGGCTCCTGCGGGCGGCCGACGTAGTGGTCCATCCGGCGCGGCAAGAGCCGCTCGGCCGCGTGTTGCTCGAAGCGGCGGCCTCTGGCGCGGCGATCGTGGCGACCGACGTGGGGGGTACGTCCGAGATATTCCCCGGCGGCCAGGCCGCGGTGCTCGTTCCACCCAACGACCCGGAATCGCTCTGGCGGGCGGTCGTCAGCGTGCTGACCAATGACCATCTGCGCCGAGAGCTCGGCCGGGCGGCGAGGCGGCGGGCGGAAGAGGCGTTCGACGTTCGCGCGACCGTTTCGAGGCTGATTGAGCATTACCGCGGCGCGCTGGGAGAGTAATGGCCCCTTCAGACCGATCGCTCGTCGGTCTCGGCGAGGCGGCGCTGACTTGGTGGCCGCGTCGCCCCCGTTCGGTTCCAGTCGCTGGCGACGGCGTTTTTGCCATCGCGGGCCGGGCCGCTTGAGCGGGCGCGCGGCGCGTTTACGACGCGTCGGCCAGGTCTGCGTCCGCGGGGCTGCCCGCGGGCACCGGCGCATAGGGCAGTTGCTGGCTGGCGTATTGTTCGTCGCGGTCATCCCACTGGGTGTCGCGCGTGCGGCGGTGGATCCGTTCCTCTTGGGCGTCGGAACGCTTCTTGGCGACGTACCGGACGGTGAGATTCGCGGCCAGCGTGAGTGCCAGGCCGATGAGCCCGAGGAAGTAGACGAGGTTGGCCACCACGGCGGTCGAAACGAAGGCGATCACGGCCGTCAGAAACCAACTGAAGATCACCCAGATGGCACGTCCGACTTTCACTTCGGCATCGCCGCGGGCCATGACCCGATCGGCCAAACCCGTTGCGACGACGGCCGCGAAGGCAACGTAGGTTGTCGATACCGGCAGGCCGTGGCTGCTGGCCAGCGCGATCACGCTCGCGCTGACCGCCATGATGACCGAGGCTCGCAAGGCGTCGTAATGGAGTTTTTTGCCCTGCTCGGTGAGCCTCGGTTCGGGCGCCAAGGCGCGGCCTTTCGGCCGGAACCAGAGCAGTCCGCGCGCCACCGCCTGGCACCAGTTCGGGGCGTAAAGCGCCACGCGGTCGAACTGGCTGCCCGTGTTGACCGCGGCGCGGGTCACCCGTTGCGCGTGCCGCGTGGACATTCCCAGAACGATCAGGATGCCGCAAGCGAACAACTGCCAGTGCCCGATCTCGATCCTGCTGGCGATTTCCACGGCCTCCTCGCCGGTTCCCCGGGCGTTCTGCCACAGGTTCAGCGCCGAGAGGCCGGGCGACGCGCAATTCGCCAGATCGTTCTGCCCAAAGGCGAAGGCCATGCAGATCATTCCCAGCACGGCCATTCCCTGAAACAGGTGCCGAGTGCCCCACTCGCCGGCGAGGATCAAGGCCGCGTAGACCAGAAGCGTGCAGACCGCCCACAGGACCAGCAGCACGACCGTGTAGCCATACGCCCCGATGAAGTCGGTCCGCAACGATTCGATCAACGACCACTCGACGTGGTTCATGCCCTTCATCACCATGAACCAGGCGAGCCAACTGAGCATCATGCCGGCGATCCACGGGCCGTGGAGCAGCACGCTTTCTCTGTCTTGGGAATCGTCGCGGATGGCCGCGCGGAATACTCGTTGCGCAAGGAACCCCGCGATTCCGCTGATCAGAATCGAGAACACGATCGCCGAAACCACGGTACCGACAGTCCCCCACTGGACGACTTCCGCCCCTTGGAGTCCCCGGGTGGTCACGGCAAGGCCGAACGACGCGCCCATCAGCGAGAATATCAGGCACGCCGTGGTGCTGACGGGCATCCCGAAGGCGGAATATGAGTAGAGCAGGACGGTATCGACCAAATAGAAGGTGACATAGACGACCATCGCCTGTTTCAACGTCAGCATGCCCGGCTCGAAGATGCCTCTCCGCGCGGTTTCCATCACGGGGGTGGCAGCGGCGGCGCCGAGCACGACGGCCGCGCCGGCCAACCAGACCGCGGTCCGCCGGCTGAGAATTCGCGAACCGAACACCGCGTTAATGATGTTTGCGGCGTCGTTGCGGCCCACTTCGACACAGTCCCAAACGAGCATTCCCAGCCCAAGGAAGGTGATGATCGTGATGAAATGGTCCATGATGTGACTCGAACTTGGCTGTCGTGACGTGGAACCGCCGCGGCTCGCCGGGGAACCCGTGTCTTGAGGCAAAGGGGGAGAAGACCAAGGCCGGCGCTGGCGCAGTTCTCTAAACAATGCCTCCTGTCAAGAGCCGCCCACCAGGCTTGCTGGACGCGAAGCGCCGCCCAGACTCTCGCGCAGGTAGTGCCCGCGCTGGGCCCGAGAGAACGACGTATTGCTTCTCCACGGGGTTAACGCCATGTTAACGGACCGCTAACTCGGCGAACAGGGGCAAAGCGGACTCACATCGCAACATATTGAAAGACAATCACTTACGGAGATAAGTGAACGCAGATAACAGCCGGTCCGGCATCGAAACCCCCTCGGGCGGCTCTCTATCGAACCCTCGTGAGAGCGGCTTCGGCAAATGGCCGCGACCATTTATATCTCGTGCACTTCAGCCGCCGGAAGGATCGCCGAGGCGGCGCGGGCAAAGGACGCCGGGCAGTCTCTCTCGGCCGAGTCTTTCCGGCGCCCCGCTGAACGGCTAATCTATGGAGAGTCCGAGGGTGCGGGAAAGCCGGTTCTCGCCCTGCTCGAAGATGCCTTCAACAATCAGGAGATGACCCAACCGTGAGAACTCAGACGACTTGGCGAACCATCAGCTCGCTGGCACTGTTGATTTACGCCACCGCGGTCAGCGCTGCCGACCCGTGGGTGGTCTTTCCTGGAGGCGACGGACCGGGCAAGGGAAAGCACATCGTGCTCATCGCCGGCGACGAGGAATACCGCTCCGAAGAGGCCATGCCGATGCTCGGCAAACTCCTCTCCGTGCGGCACGGATTCAAGTGCACGGTCCTGTTCTCGATCAATCCGCAGGACGGGACCATCGACCCGGTCAATCAGAAGAACATCCCCGGGCTGGAGACTCTCCAGACGGCCGATCTGATGATCATTGCGACCCGTTTCCGCGAACTGCCCGACGAGCAAATGCAGCATGTCGACCAGTACGTGAACTCCGGCAGACCGATCATTGGGTTGCGGACGGCGACGCACGCCTTCAAGTTCGAGGCCAACTCAACCAGCCGCTACAAGCAATATCATTTCCGCAGCACCGAGTGGCCGGGCGGATTCGGCCAGCAGGTCCTCGGAGAGACGTGGGTCAACCACCACGGCCATCACAAGGTCGAGAGCACCCGCGGGGTGATCAATCCGGCGCAAAAGAACAACCCGATTCTCAAGGGAGTAGAAGATGTCTGGGGACCAACGGACGTCTACACCGTGGCAAACCTCCCTGAGACGGCCACCGTGCTGCTTTACGGGCAGGTGCTCACCGGGATGAATCCGAGCGACCCGCCGCTGGAGGGGAAAAAGAACGACCCGATGATGCCGCTGGCATGGACCAGAACGTTCACGGGCCGCTCGGGCAAGCCCTCCAAGGTGTTCTGCACGACGATGGGGGCATCGGTCGACCTGGCGTGCGAGGATCTGCGCCGACTGATTGTCAACGCCGCTTACTGGGCCGTCGATTTAGAGGACAAGATTCCCGCCCGCGCCGATGCCAGGACCGTCGGTGATTTCAAGCCGACGTTCTACGGTTTCGGGCAGTTCAAGCCGGGTGTCAAGCCGTCGGACCACGCCTTCTAGGGGCAGCAGACCAGCCGCTGGTGGACGACTCGGAGAATCCCTTCGGCGACCGTGCGCTTCGAGCCCGACAAGGCCGCCAGGATTTCGCCGCGGCGGTCGATGATCTCGATGTCGGTCTGGGTGGCGTGGATCGCCCCGGGGCCATTGAGCACAATCAGGTCAGCGCTCTTGCGTTCCAGCTTTTGCAGGGCGTGCATCCGCTGGTCCTGAGTCTCCAGGGCAAAAGCGACGATCCACTGGTGTTCCTTGATCGCTCCGCAAAGGGCGACGACATCGGGGGTTTCAACCAGGTGAAGCTTTAGCTCGCCGCCGGTCTTCGCCAACTTGTGGGGGGCGATGCGGATCGGACGGTAGTCGCAGGGTGCGGCGGCGCCGATCAACCCGTCGCAGTTCGGAAACTCGTTAAGACACGCCTCGAGCATCTCCTCGGTCGAGATCACCGGCACGACCGTGGCGGCTGCCGGATACGTCACTTCGACCGGTCCGCTGACGACCACAACTTCGTGCCCCGCGACCACGCAAGCCTCCGCCAGGGCGCTGCCCATCCGGCCGCTGGAAGCATTGGTCAAGTAGCGGACCGGATCGAGGTACTGCCGAGTCGGGCCTGAAGTGATGAGAATCCGCATGGCATGATGCGAGTGGCGCTGGCCGGTCGTGAGAAATTAGACTTCGAGGCTATTGGTTGCTTGCCCGACGGACGCAAGTCAGGGCGCCGCCGGCCCCGACGCGAGGATTTCAGCGATCACCTGGAAGATCTTGTCGGGTGAGGCCATCCGCCCTGGCCCGCGAGCCCCACAACTCAAATAACCCTCCTCCGGTTCGATCAGGATCATGCCGTCCTCGCGGAGTTGGCGGACGTTCCGCTGGACCGCGGCCTTGGCCCACATCTTCGTGTTCATGGCCGGCGCGAGCACGACCGGACCGGCGAACGAGAGGAGCGTCGTGCTCAACAGGTCGTCGGCCAGGCCCCAGGCAGCCTTGGCGAGCAGGTTCGCCGTGGCCGGCGCCACGCAGACGAGTTCCCCGCGATCGGCCAGCTCGATATGCGGATGCCCCCTTTCAGCGAAGGTATCCAGCGCCACGGGCCGTCCGGTCAGGGCCTCGAAAGTCTTTGGGCCGACCAGTTGCGTGGCCGACTCGGTCATCACGACGGAGACCCCGGCCCCAGCCTGTACCAGCCGGCTGACCAGCGCCGCCGTCTTATAGGCGGCGATTCCACCCGTCACGCCGACAATCAGTTCGCGGCCGTTCATGGCAGCACATCCTAAATGCTGTCCAGATCGAATTCCGGCAGTCCGCCCGCGGCAGCTTCCCCGCCGGTAACGCGGAGATTGTTCTCCGTGTCAAGGTAGATCTTGTCTTGCATGATCTCCTGGATGACGATCTTCATCTTGTCTTCGGTGGGCAGGTCGACCAGCGCCGGTGACCCCTGGTTAAGCGCCACCAGGCGCTTCTGGATCAGCGTCGAAAGCTTGAAGCGGCCCCCGACCTTGTTGATGACTTCTTCGTCGCGGAGTTCTTCCAACATGAAATTCAGCCTCCAATCGGCACAAACCATGGAAACACGGCAGACCGCCCGAGTGCCCTGCTCGGCTCAGTCTCGCTGCGCTGCGTCTGCATAGCGCTTGAGAATATCGCAAACCTCGCCGACGGCTCGGTCAAGGTCGTCGTTGATCACTTGGTGCCGGTATTGCCCCGCCGAGGCGAGTTCATCCCGCGCCCGGGCGAGTCGCCGCGCGACGACCGATTCCTCTTCCGTGCCGCGCCCGCGAAGCCTGCGTTCCAATTCTTCAACAGACCCGGGATGGATGAAGATCGTGATCGCCTCCGGGTACCTGGCCTGGACCACCGCCGCACCGTTCACGTCAATCTCCAAAACTATCCATTTCCCCTGGTCGAGGCCAGGGGTGACCTCGGAGTTGAGCGTGCCATACCAATCGCCTTTGCCAAAAACCTCAAAGCATTCGAGGAACTCGCCTCGGCCGCGGAGGGCGGCAAACGCCTCTTTGGAGAGGAAATGGTAGTCCACCCCGTCCCGTTCTCCGGGTCGCGGCGGCCTGGTGGTGGCCGAGACGCTCATCACCAGCGGCACCTCTGTCTGGCGGAGCACCCGGGCGAGGAGCGTTGACTTGCCCACGCCCGAAGGCCCGGAGACGACCACCAACTTGCCACGCGCGTTTTCGGCCATCGTCACTCGACGTTCTGAATCATCTCCCGGATCCGCTCCAGGGCCGCCTTGACTTCAATCACCTGCCGCGCAATCTCCACGTCGTTGGCCTTCGAACCGATCGTGTTGCCCTCGCGGACCATCTCCTGGACCAAGAACTCCAGCTTTCGACCTGACGATTCGGGCGCGTCCATGATCTGGCTGAACTGGTCCAGATGGCTCCGGAGCCGAACGATCTCTT
>JAMOAF010000317.1 GCA_023621895.1 Planctomycetota bacterium | reverse complement strand
AGCGCGGCCCCGATCAGGCTATTTCGGAAAGCTGGCACACCGCGATGGAAGTAAAACTGGTTGTAACCAACGGCAGGCATTCGGGTCGGGAAATTCCTATCAGGGTCCCGAAGTTTTTTATTGGTCGGGCCGAGGATTGCCATCTCCGCCCCGGCAGTGACCTGGTGAGCCGCCATCATTGCGTGATTCTTGTCGAGGGGAGCACCGTGGCGGTGCGCGACTTCGGCAGCAAGAATGGGACCTTTGTCAACGGCGAGCAGGTGATGCCAGAGCGGGAACTGAAGAATGGGGATCGCCTGGTGGTTGGCCAGCTTGATTTTGACGTTCAAATATCCGGCGCGCCGGCGGTGCAGGCTCCGGCTGGAGAACCCGAAGCCAAGTCGGCTCCCCCGGCGAAGTCTCCGCCCGCCGCCGCGAAGGGTGTCAAGCCGACCGAAAAGAAGACCGTCAAGATGGAGGACGATCTGGACATCAGCCAGTGGTTCGGCGATGGGGATGCCTCGGCCAGGACCGACACGCAGACGATCGACATGTCGACGGTCGCCGAGCAGGAGCTGCCCGGTGCGCCGGGGAGCAAATCCGCGGACCTGTCCGACACTCGGGAGGCCAAGACCGACGAGGGCGACGTATCCGAAGCCGAAAAAGAACGTCGGCGGCGCGATGGGTTGGTCGGAGTCTCCAAGACGCGCCAGGCCATGGGGGTCAAGCAGACCACGCAGGATGCGGCGGCTGAAATGCTCAAGAAGTTCTTCAGCGGACGCCGCTAAACCAAGGCCCCCCCGTGTGAGCGAGCGGGCAGGTCCGGGCACTCGTCCGCACGTTTTGAGTCGATTGTTCGGCTGACCCCAGACACCACCTTTAAGGTGGTGTTTTTTTTGCCGCGCGCCCGCGAGACTGTCATCTTCCCCCGATCAGGACAAATCGTACGACCCGGAAAAATTGCCACAACTGCCCATTTTCTCTAATCGGTCAATTTTATGACACTGCCGGACCGATCTCTCTTCTCGTACACGTCGAACCTGCGCCGGGAGACAGGCGCAGGGGGGAAAGAATCGAGAAAGCCGCACGAGCCGGTCTGAGTGCCGATCCAGCGAGGGAGTGCTCCGCTCCGGACTTGCCCGTGCACCGAGCCAGAAGAGAGGACGCCCGTGGCGAAGACCAGAAAAGAGAGCACTACTCCGAAGTCAACAAAAAGCGAGTCACCTGCCACGCGAGAGTTGTCGCTGGCCAATGCAGTCGCCGCGGCTGGCAAGCGTGCCCAAAGTCCATGTAAAGAGCAGAAGTCCGCCAAAGACCCCGCTGAGGGAGAGGTGCACGTCGACCGCCGCAGGGCCGATCGGCGTGCCTCCGGCGAACGGCGCACGAATTCGGAACCGGTGGCGGTGGAGCGCCGGAAACTCCAGCGTCGCGCAAAGGTCAACCGGCGCCGCCAGATCGATCCGACCACGTGTGAACGCGACTACTCCGAAGAAGAGGTCGAGTTCATGAACGCTCTCGACGAGTACAAGCGAAACAGCGGGCGGATGTTTCCGACTTGCAGCGAAATTCTCGAGGTGATTCGCGATCTAGGCTACGCCAAGGCGGTCGTTCGACCGGCGGAGGAGATCAGCTCGGATATCGCCGAGCAGCCGTTACTGCCCAATCCTGCCGACACCCCCAGCTTCGCATAGGAACGCGTCCCGCGGGGCGCGTTCGTCGCCCTCCCTGGAAGACGCCGTGCGCCCGAGGCGCGGCCCCCCGGTCTCCGGGCCGGGCGGGGCCGCACGGGCAGGCCTCGGCAGAGACCGGCGTAAAGGCCTCGGCAGAGGTCTGCGGCTCGCCGCGCCCCCCGCGGGTGCCCGCGAATTGACCTTGGCAACCAGCGGCGCAAGGATATGATCAGTGTGTTGTCCATACGGGGAGTCCGACCGTATCGGCGGCAGGGTAGTTGGGGGCCGCCGCTGCGGCTCGCCGGGACGTTCTCCCAGCGCTCTGGGCGGAGGTGTTCCCCATCTTGAGTCGTCGGAGGTTGCCATGGCTGGCACAAGGACGTTCATTCCACTGATTCTGACGGCAATCCTCGCCCCCCTTGCGTTTGCCCAGGATACGGCTGGCCCGCACGAGTCGGCGGGATCGAGCGACATGTTTGAGAGCAGGATTCCCCTGCCGACCTTGGGAGGAAGCCAGTTCTGGGCCGACGTGCACGTGCTTCACGAGTGGCGAATCCAAGAGCGGGCGGGGCGCGGAGGCGACTGCCGGCTGCTCGGGCCGAAGGAGTTCTGCCATGCCACTGGATCGTTTGAAAAATGTCTGAAGACACTTGAGGAGATCAAGCGGAGCCAGCAGATCGAGCCGATGCGAGGCAGGGCCGTGGTGATTCTTCACGGCTTGGGGGCATCGCGATGGACGATGCGCCGCCTGGCCGATTATCTTCAGAGCCAGGGCGACTACACGATCGTCAATGTGGAATACCCGAGCACGCGGGGTTCGATGGCCGACCACGCCCGCTCGCTGGCCCGGGTGGTCGACGGACTGCCGGAGGTCGAGGAACTAAATTTTGTCGGCCACAGCATGGGAAACATCGTGATCCGGCATTACATGGCCGACGTCCAGAAGCAGTGGGGCCGGCCCGATCCCCGCTGGCGCCGCGTGGTGATGATCGCGCCGCCGAATCACGGATCGTTGGCGGCAACGCGGTTGTCTGACAATTCCGTTTTCAAGGCGGTGCTGGGAAAGCCCGGCCGGCAGCTTGGCGCCGAGTGGAGTTGGCTTGAGAGCGACCTGGCCACGCCCCCTTGCCCGTTTGGGATCATTGCCGGCGGGCTTGGCCACGGCGGTGGTTTCAGCTTTTTTTTGCCGGGCGATGACGATGGGCGAATCGGCGTGAACACGACCCGCCTGAAGGGGGCGAGCGATTTCGTTCTCGTGCCAATGATCCACGAGCTGATTGCCAACGACCCGCGGACCTTCAAATACGCGCTGAACTTTCTCAACGATGGTTTTTTTGTCGCGGAAGACCAGCGGCAGCCGGTTCTTGAGAATCCGCCTTCCGAAATCGCCGGCAGGACGCCGCCACTGGTGGACGGTCCGCAGAGCCCGCCGCCGGTTGCCGGAAGGCCGGGGGCGCAAACCCGATGAGTGAGAGGCCTCAGGGACGGGTTGCCGGGATCGACTACGGAACGGTCCGCATCGGCATCGCCGTGAGTGATCCGCGGCGGCGGATCGCCAGCCCCTACGAGAACTACACGCGGCGAGACAAGGCGCAAGACCAGCGGCGGTTCCAACGGCTTGTGGAAGAGGAGCAGATCGCCCTGTTCGTTGTCGGTCTGCCCGTCCATCTCGACGGCAACGAGAGCAAGAAATCCGCCGAGGCCCGACAATTCGGCCGCTGGCTCAGCGAGGTTACGGGCGTTCCGGTTGAATTCTACGATGAACGGTTCACCAGCCACGAAGCGGAGCAGGCGTTGCTCGATGCGCAAATGACGAAAAAGCGAAGAAAGAAGCGTCTCGACATGCTTGCGGCCCAGATCATGCTCTCCGCCTACCTCGAATCGACCGGCGGCGGCCCGCCCGGCTCCCTGGAAGACCGGCCATGACACGCCTCGTCTTCGGCTGCGGCTATCTCGGCTGCCGTGTTGCCCTGGCGTGGCTGGCGGATGGGCGGCAGGTGGCCGCCGTCACGCGAAACGCAGGGCGAGCGGAGAAATTGGCCCGTGCGGGCATCGAGCCGATTGTCGCCGATGTGACGCGTCCCGAGACGCTCGCCGGTCTGCCGCCGGCCGAGACCGTGCTCTACTCGATCGCCTACGATCCGCGTTCGGCACCGTCGCGCCGGGCGGTGACCGTCGGCGGGTTGCAGAATGTCCTGGATGCGCTGGATCGGCAGACGGGGCGTCTGATCTACGCCAGTTCGACGGGTGTGATCGGCGATCGCCGGGGAGATTGGGTCGACGAGGCCGCGGAGTGCCGGCCGGTTCGCGAGGCCGGACGTTTTGGCCTTGAAGCCGAGGAGCGGCTCCGCGGCCATCCGCTCGGCTCGCGGGCGATCATCATCCGTCTGGCCGGCCTGTATGGCCCGGGGCGAATTCCCAAGCTGGCGGACGTCAAGGCGGGACGGCCGGTCGCCGCGCCGGCCGATTCCTTCCTCAACCTGATCCACGTCGACGATGCGGTCCGCGTGATTCTGGCCGCCGAATCGAAGGCCGCCGCCCCGCGGACCTACCTGGCGTCGGACGGTTCTCCCACGACTCGCCGGGACTTCTACCGTCAGATTGCCCGGCTTCTGGGGGCCGCGCCGCCGAGATTCTCGGCGCCGGAGCCAGGTTCTCGGGCCGCCGCGGCGATCCTGGGCAACAAGCGGATCTCGAATCGCCGGATGCTCGAGGAGCTTGGCGTCGAACTCCGATTTCCGAGCTTCCGGGAGGGCCTGGCCGCGATCCTCGGCGAATGATCGGCGGAATCTGCGGCGATTTTCCAGGGCCGGCGCGACTGGGCGGAGTTTGCGGGCGCTGATTGTATTGAATGTGCGGAGTATGTGGGATATTCCCTCAATACGGATTATGAGCGTTGCCGATGGTTTCTCTAGGCTGCTCGGCCGTGGGGATTCTACGAGGGGATACGACTCGAGAGCCCATGGCCCGCGGTCCTGATCGCAAGATGGCTCGCCTTCGGCCGGGCGGTGATGCATCCCGCGGATTGGCCGCCCGGGAAATTGAAGACCTCAAGGAAGAGAAACCGCACCTTCGCGTGGAGGGGAAAACCGATGATTCGCCGAATCGTATTCGTGTGCGTGTGCGTTGCGACGGTCTGGCTGTTGATGGGCGCTTCCGATGCCCAGGCGCAGCAGGCTTACGGGCGGCAATGGGGGCGCACCTACAGCACCCAAGACTGGAATCGTTTTTACCATTACCCCTACGTCTACTATCCACAGAACTTCTGGAGCACGGACTACTACCGCAGTTCCGAAGACCTCTATTATCGCTATCCGCCCGAAATGCGAATCCCGGTTTACAACCTCTGGTGGCATAACTACTACCCGCAAGCACGCCGCTACCATTCAGGACACCATTTCGTTCTCGACATCTTCTGAACCGGCTCGGAACGTCGCCCCGCTGGGTTTTCAAGCCGAGTAGCCCATGCGGGGAAAATGGAACCTTTCAAAAAAGGGCGGCACGGCCCGAACGGAAGGCCGCCGCTGGCCCTAGCGATCAAGAATTGGTTCCCCATACTCGGATTGAGAATAATTGCCCCGAACGAACCGGGTCCGGGGGGGCCGGGGCGTTCGGGGCTTTTTTTTTGATCTGCGCGCCGCCGACCTGCGCGTTCTGGCTGGCTGGTGATCATCAGCCCTTCTTCCTGATAGCGATTGAGGGCATCAAGGACGGCCGCCATTCGATCGATTGTCCGTTACACTACAATCTACGCGGATTGTCCTTTCGCGTTGATTCTAAACGGAATGTAAAGTTTTTAATTTACCCCGAAGGTGGGGTTGAGAAACGGCGGCGTTGTGCCGATAATCCAGCATGGCAGGATTTCGATCTTGCCACATGGCCCTTCGCAGGTCCCTGCCCCGCCTGCGAAGGGCGATTTTTTTGCGCTGTCTGGTTCCGGGACGATTGCTGCTACAACGGTGCGCATTGCCGTTGCCCAGCCGGTTCCTCGGCGATTGGGCGGCATTGCTCAAAGCGCTCTCTTGTCTGGGTTGACCGGAGAAAAACCGCTCCATAGAATGCCAGCGATAATACTGGCGCGGCCCGCGGAGTTGCCGCTTGGTTCTCGACCGTTTTTTTGTGAAGGCCCCGGCCATGCATGGCGTCGTCCTCCCACTGGCGTTGTTCTTTGCCAGCCTGGTGGGTTTGGCCGTTGCGCTGCTCGTGATTGGCCATCTCTGCGGTCCGCGGCGGGTCACCGATGTCAAGCGGATGCCGTATGAGAGCGGGATGGACCCGATCCATCACACGCGCCGGCGATTCGACGTCCGTTTTTCACTCGTGGCCATCGCCTTTCTCATCTTCGACGTTGAACTGTTGTTTCTCTATCCTTGGGCCGTGGTGTTCAGCGGCGACTTGCCGGCCGGGTTGCCGAGTGGTGCGGCGGCCGAGGCTGCCGCCGGTCGGCCGCCGCTGGTTTTCGCGGGCGGCATGGTCTTCCTTGTGCTGTTGGCGCTCGGATTCGTATACGACTGGCGCAAGGGGGTCTTCCGGTGGCGTTAGAGTTGCCCGACAATGTCGTGATCACCAAGCTTGACGAGATGGTGAGTTGGTGCCGGAAGAACAGCTTGTGGCCGATGCCTTTCGCCACGGCCTGCTGCGGAATCGAGCTGATGGCAACCGGCGCCAGCCGCCACGATCTTGCCCGATTCGGCGCCGAAGTCTTCCGTTTCAGTCCCCGGCAGTGCGACCTGTTGATCGTGGCGGGCCGGGTGGTGATGAAGATGCTGCCGGTGCTCCAGCGGATCTGGCAGCAGATGCACGAGCCGAAGTGGTGTATTTCGATGGGCGCCTGCGCGTCCACCGGCGGGGTGTTCGACACCTACAGCGTTGTCCAGGGGATTGACCGCTTCATTCCCGTCGACATGTACGTTCCGGGCTGCCCGCCGCGGCCCGAGCAGTTGATCCAGGCAATCATCGACCTGCAAGCGAAGATTCAGCGGGAAGGGACGATGTACGGCCGGGAGTTCACCCGCCCCGAGCGCCAGTTGCCGAGCCGGGCGCTGCGCCAGTAGGAATCGACGGATCGAAGCGCCGAGCTTCGTTTGGACGCAAAGGCTTTTTTCCCGATGGACGCCATGCCTACCCGGACCACGAGCGAACTGAAGCGAGCGTTTCCCACGGCGGAGATCAGCGAGTTTCGCGGCCAGGTCCGCGCGGCTGTGCCGGTTTCGTCGATCGGCGATTGCCTGCGTTTCCTCAAGGAACAGCTTGGCTTCGACATGCTCGTCGATCTGACGTGCGTGGACTACCTGGCCTATCGCGGCGCCACGAGCCGTTTCGGCCTTGTCTACCTGCTGCTCTCGGTCGATCGAGGCGAGCGGCTCGTGGTGCGGACGTTCGTCGACGATCCCCAGCCGGCGGTCCCTTCGGCGGTTCCCTTGTGGCAAGCGGCCGATTGGCTCGAACGGGAAGTCTGGGACCTGTTCGGAATTCGATTCGAGGGCCACCCGGACCTCCGCCGGATCGTCTTGCCGGAACAGTTCACGGCCCACCCGCTCCGCAAGGATTACCCCTTGCAGGGCCGGGGCGAGCGCCACAACTTCCCCGTCATCACCCGAGCCGAAGGATAGGCCAGCGAGAATGCCCCTCGAACGAATTCTCCCTTCAGGCGACCTGGCGCAGGACGAGCCGCAGGAATATCTGTGGACGATGAATTTCGGCCCGCAGCATCCGGCGACCCACACCACCCTGCGCCTGGTGCTCAAGCTCGACGGGGAGCGGGTCGTCGATGCCATGCCCGACATCGGTTACCTGCATTCCGGATTCGAAAAACTCGCCGAGCACCTCGACTACAACCAATACGTGACGGTCACCGACCGGATGAACTACGTTTCGCCGATGGCCAACAACGTGGCCTGGCACATGGCGGTGGAAAAGCTGATGGGGATTGAAGTGCCGCCGCGGTGCCAGTACTTGCGCGTGATCGTCGCCGAGCTATCGCGGATCTCCGACCACCTGGTGTGCAATGGCGCGGTCGGGCTCGACACGGGGGCGTTCACCTATTTTCTCTACGCCTTCAATCCCCGTGAAAAGCTCTACGACATTTTCGAGGCCCTCTGCGGCGCGCGGTTCACCAACAGCTACACGCGGGTCGGGGGTCTGACTGGCGATGCGTCGCCCGAGGCGATCGCCATGATCCGCGAGGTGATCCGCGAGCTGCCCAAGACCTTCGGCGACATGGAGCGATTGCTCGATCGAAACAAGATCTTCGTCGATCGGACCAAGGGCATCGGGGTGCTCACCAAGGAGGAGGCGATCAACCGCGGCGCCAGCGGGCCGGTGGCCAGGGCGAGCGGCGTGACGCGCGACCTGCGCAAGGATGAGCCCTACCTGAGTTACGCCGACTTCGATTTCCAGGTCTGCTGCGCGACGGCCGGCGACTGCTACGCCCGCTACCTCGTCCGCATGGCCGAAATGCGGGAGAGCCTGAAAATCGTCGCCCAGGCGATCGAGAACCTGCCCGAAGGACCGGTGAGCATCGGCATCAGGGATCGCGCCAGCTTGCCCCCGAAGGGAATGGTCTATTCGACCATCGAAGGGCTGATCACGCATTTTGAGGTGTTGATGACGAATCGCGGATTTGAGGTCCCCTGCGAGGAAATCTATTCAGCCACCGAGGCGCCTAACGGCGAGTTGGGGTTTTACCTGGTGGGCGACGGCTCCAGCCGCGCGTATCGGGCGCGGTGCCGGCCGCCGTCGTTCCTCCACTTTGCCTTGTTTCCCCACTTGATTCGCGGCCACATGTTGAGCGACGTGGTGGCCGTCTTGGGGAGCTTGAATGTCATTGCCGCGGAACTGGATCGGTAAGGCATCGGACGCGAGAGAAGACCTTGGCCGCACGGCGGCGAATAGGAAACCATGCCCGCAACCCAGACGATTTTGACCGACGAGCTGCGCGAGGCGATCCGAGCGCACTTTCCGAAGTACCCGACGCGCCGGGCGGTGGTCCTGCCGGCGCTGCACCTGGTCGAGGAGCGGCTCGGCTGCGTGCCCCCGCTGGCCGTGGTTGAGATTGCCGGCTTGCTCGATTTGCACCCCGCCGAGGTCCATGACACGCTTTCCTTTTACGGTTTTTTCAAGCAGGACAAGCCGCGAGGGCGCCTCCGCGTCTGGGTTTGCCGTTCGCTCGCTTGCGCTTGCCGGGGCGGCGAGGACCTGTTGGAATACTTGTGCGAGCGGCTTGCGGTCCGTCCCGGCGAGACGGCGGAAGACGGGGCGGTTTCGCTGGAATTTGCGGAGTGCCTGGGGGCCTGCGACCTGGCCCCGGCGATGCTCGCCGGCGACGAATTGATCGGGAACCTGACGCGCGAGAAGATCGACGCGTTTGTGGCGGGTCTGCGGCGCGGACCTGGTTCGCCGGAGTCGGCGGAATGATCCTCATGGTGTGAAAGGGATTCGAGAACCGGTGGCCGAGTTCGAACCTGTTCTGCTGGCGAATGTCGGGAAAGAGAACAGCCATACGCTTGCCGCGTATGAAGCTGCCGGGGGCTACCGCGCTCTGAGACAGGTTCTGCGCGAGAAGGCGCCCGGCGACATCCTGAACCTGGTTCGAGCGAGCAATCTCCGCGGCCGTGGCGGGGCCGGTTTTCCCACCGGGCTGAAGTGGTCGTTCCTGCCCGAAGGGCATCCGGGGCCGATCTACCTCTGCGTCAATGCCGACGAGAGCGAGCCCGGCACATTCTGCAACCGCGTCCTTATGGAAAACGATCCGCACCAGGTGCTCGAAGGCACGATCCTCAGCAGCTATGCCACGCGGGCGTCGGTGGCCTACATCTACCTGCGCTACGAGTATCCGAAGAGCCTTCGACGCTTGGAGCGGGCGATCGCCGAATGCCGCGAGGCCGGCTACCTCGGCAGGAACATCCTCGGCTCCACTTTCTCGTTGGAAATCACCATCCACCGCGGGGCAGCGGCCTACATCTGCGGCGAAGAGACGGGGCTGATCGAGAGTCTGGAAGGGCGGCGCGCGTGGCCGCGGATCAAGCCGCCGTTTCCCGCCGTCGAGGGATTGTTCCGAAAGCCCACCGTGGTCAACAACGTCGAGACGTTGGCCTGCGTCACGCACATCGTGGCGCGCGGCGCCGATTGGTTCAAATCCATGGGCACGCCCGCGGACCCCCACAACCCCCGCGATCCCGGCAGCTACGGCCCCAAGCTCTACCAGGCAAGCGGCCACGTGAACCGGCCGGGCGTTTATGAGGCGCCGCTGGGGCTACCCTGCCGAGAGCTGATTGACGGATTCGCCGGCGGCGTGTGGAAGGGCCGCAAGGCCAAGGCGGTCGTGCCCGGCGGCTTGAGCACCGGCCTGCTCCGGGGCGACGAGCTCGACACGAAGCTCGACTTCGACGGCCCGATCCGCGCGGGGTGCCTGGGGCTGGGCACGGCTGGGGCGATCGTGCTCGATGAAAACTACCCGATCATCGATTTTTTGCACAATAGTTGCCGGTTCTTCGCCCATGAAAGCTGCGGCCAGTGCACGCCCTGCCGCGAGGGGACGCAATGGGCGCTGGAACTGGTCAGCCGGATCAAGGCCGGCCGCGGCCGCCTGCGCGATCTGGAGCTTTTGGCGGAAATCGGCGAGACGATCGGAATTATCCCTGGCACGACGATCTGCGGGCTGGCCGACGGGGCCGCCTGGCCGATCAAGACGGCGATCAAGAAGTTTCGAGACGAACTGGAGGACATGATCAAGCGCACCAACCCGACCGGCTACGGCCAGGTGGAACCGCCGCCGGCCGATAGCCGCGTGGGCTTGCCCCGCGCTCGGGCCGTGGTCCGATAGCCGCGTGGGCTTGCCCCGCGCTTGGGCTGTGGTCCGATAGCCGCGTGGGCTTGCCCCGCGCTTGGGCCGTGGTCCGATAGCCGCGTGGGCTTGCCCCGCGCTTGGGCTGTGGTCCGATAGCCGCGTGGGCTTGCCCCGCGCTTGGGCTGTGGTCCGATAGCCGCGTGGGCTTGCCCCGCGCTTGGGCTGCAAACAACGTTGAATTTGATTACCTTGCATGTCAACAACTGCTTATTTGCCAATTTGCTCACGGCTGCGCCTCGGCCGGATCGTGCCGGCATATCAGGCCGGCCACGCGCCGCTGACCGATAGCCATCGAGCTTGCTCGACGATTCGAGCCGCCGCGCCGGCCCAAGCGCGGGGCAAGCCCACGCGGCTATCAGCAAGTGGTGATGGCACGGCGGAAAGTGGAAGTTCCCAGGCCGGAGCTTGGGAACCAGCGACAGGCGACGGCCCAAGCGCGGGGCAAGCCCACGCGGCTATCAGCAAGTGGTGAGGGCACGGCGGAAAGTGGAAGTTCCCAAGCCGGAGCTTGGGAACCAGCGACAGGCGACGGCCCAAGCGCGGGGCAAGCCCACGCGGCTATCAGCAGGTGGTGATGGCACGGCGGAAAGTGGAAGTCCCCAAGAAGAGAGTTCCATGGCGACGGTACTGATCGACGGCACCGAAATCGAAATTGGCGACGGCGAGCGGCTCAACGCGATCGAGGCGGCCGCGCGCGCCGGGGTTTCGATTCCCTACTACTGCTGGCATCCCGGTTTGTCGGTGGTGGGCAGTTGCCGCATGTGCCTGGTCGAGGCCGGCACGCGCGACGCCGCGGGCAGAATCCAGATGGGGCCCAAGCTCGTTCCGGCCTGCAATACCCTCGTTCGCGACGGGACCGTGCTGGTCACGCAGAGCGAAAAGGTCCAGCAGGCCCGGGCGATGGTCGAGGAGGGGCTGCTCCTGCGCCACCCGATCGACTGCCCGATCTGCGACAAGGCCGGGGAATGCCTCCTCCAGGACTATTACTTCGAGTATGGCCAGGCGGACGGACGCCGGGCGGACATCCGCCCCTTCACCAGCCGGCGCCGCGACCTGGGCGACGTGGCGCTGTTCGTCGATCGCTGCATCCTCTGCACGCGCTGCGTGCGTTTCGTCCGCGAGGTCTCCGGGACGAATGAATTGTTGGTCTCCGGGCGGGCCACGGGCGAGGAAATCGACGTCTTTCCGGGCTTTCCGCTCGCCAACAAGCTTTCGGGCAACGTCGTCGATCTTTGCCCCGTCGGCGCTTTGGCGGACAAGGATTTCCTTTACAGGCAGCGCGTCTGGTTCATGCGGAGCCATCCGGGCGTCTGCACCCGCTGCGCAAGCGGCTGCTCGATCTGGATCGACGAGAACCAGGACCGCATTCATCGCATCCGGCCGCGCGAGAATCCCCACGTCAACCGCTGGTGGATCTGCAACGACGGCCGCTACGATTACCCCCACGTCCACAATCCCGCCCGGCTCGTCGGGGCGCGGCAGCGGAAGGGGGGGGATACGCGGGAACTCGACTTTACCGGGTTAGCCGGCCAGCTCCGCGCCGCGCTCCGGCAGGCGGGCCGGCTCGGCGCGGTGCTGTCGCCGTTTCTCACCCTCCAGGAGGCTTACCTGCTGGCCGGAACGATTCGCCAGCTCGATCCCCAGGCGCTGCTTGCCCTCGGCCCTGTTCCGCTGGCCGGTGAGGACGAGCGCTACCCCGGCGGATTCACGATCTCGAAGGAGAAATGCCCCAACCGCTTCGGGGTCGAACGCATCCTTGGGCGCATGGCCGGCGGCGTGATCCGGTTCGATCACTTCGTCGAGCAGGTGGCCCAGGGGGCGATTGCCGGCGCGTGGGTCTCCGGCGGATACCGCCAGGGGTGGATCGATGAAGCGACGGCCGCGAAATTCGAGCAGCTCAGGCTGCTCGTCGTTCAAGACCTGTTCCCCTCGCCGCTTTCCCAGCGGGCGACCTATGAACTGGGCGGGGCGGCGTTCGCCGAGCGCGACGGCTCGTATGTCAACCGGCAGCACCGCCTCCAGAGCGTGGCTTGGGCGATCCGGCCGCCGGCCGGCGTGCGGACCGAGGGGAGCATCCTCTGGGAACTGGCCGGCCGCGCCGGGCTCTACGACGCGGCCGCAACGCTGCGGGAGCTGGCCGCGGAAATACCGTTTTTCCACCCCGCCCTGGGCACGATTCCCGAGACCGGCCTTGACCTGCTCGTCAACCAGATTGCTTGAGGCGTTTTAACCCAACTTCCCCATCCGGATTTCAATGCCCCGATGTACCTCGTAATCGAATCCCTGATCAAGATCGGCGTCATCATCGGCGGGCTGATGGGGGCGGCAGCCTACCTGGTGTTGGTCGAGAGGCGCGTGGCCGCCTGGATTCAGGATCGGCGCGGGCCCAATCGCGTCGGAATCCCGTTGACCGAGATTCGCCTGTTCGGCCTCGGGCAGCCGATCGCCGACGGCGTAAAGTTTATTTTCAAGGAGGAATTCGTCCCCGGCCACGTCGATCGCCTGCTCTACGTCGCCGCTCCGATGGTCATGTTCGTTGCGGCGACCGTGCTGTTTGCCGCAATCCCGTTCGGAACGGTCGATCTGGGGATTGCCGGCTGGGCCCCGATCAACCTGGTCGTTGTCCCGGGGCTGGACGTGGGGATCATCTATATCGTCGCGGTCAGCAGCATCGCCGTTTACGGGGTGCTGCTGGGAAGCTGGGCAAGCAACAACAAGTATGCCTTCTTCGGCGGCGTGCGGAGCGCGGCCCAGTTGATCTCCTACGAGATTCCGCTCGGCGTGGCGATTCTCGGGGTGGTTCTGGCGAGCGGCTCGCTGCGGCTGGAGGCGATCGTCGAGGCTCAGGCGGAGACCGGCGTGTGGAATGTCTTGACGCAGCCGCTCGGTTTTCTCGTGTTCCTCGTCGCCTCGTTCGCCGAATCCGGTCGCTTGCCTTTCGACCTGGCTGAAAGCGAGCAGGAGCTGGTCGGCGGGTTCCACACGGAATACTCGGGGATCAAGCTGATGATGTACCTGGTGGCGGAATACCTGCACATGATCGCCGGATCGTTCTTGATTGTGCTGCTCTTCCTCGGCGGCTGGCACTTTTGGGGTTTGACCGGAGACGGGCCGGTCGCCGGGATCGGCGTGGCGCTGGTGCGGATCGCCGTGTTCCTCGCCAAGGTGCTGGCCGTGATTCTCTTCTTCATGATCGCGCGCTGGAGCTGGCCGCGGTTTCGCTTTGACCAACTGATGGGGCTGGCATGGAAGGTGATGCTGCCGCTCGGATTGGTCAACCTGGTGGGCGTGGCGGTCTGGATCGAGTATCTCCGCGCCCCGCTGGCCGTGTCGGGCCTACCCGAACGGCTGGTGATGGCGGCTGCCGGCTGGCTTCTGCTCGGCGTGGCGTGGCTCGCGGCGATGGCGGCCGCTCCGTCCGCCCGCGACAATCGGCCCGATCTGAGCCTGGTGGCCAGGTATCGCGATTCGAGGGAGGCTCGGTGATGAAGTCCGACGACAAGAGCATCAAGTGGGTGGAGGAGCCTCCGCTCGGCCTGGCCGGACGTTCGTACGTGCCGTTGCTGGTCGGCGGGATCACCACCACGCTGAAGCACCTGGCCGGCCCCAAGATGACGGTCGAGTCGCCCGAACAGCGCCACGCGATCGTCGACCCGCTCGGTTATCGCGGCGTCCACCGGCTCAATCGCGACGCCCAGGGTCGGGTGAAATGCGTGGCCTGCTTCCTCTGCGCGACGGCCTGCCCGGCCCACTGCATCGACATCGTGGCCGCCGAGAGCCCCTGGCCGGACCGGGAAAAATACCCGGAGAGCTTCACAATCGACGAGCTTCGGTGTATTTTTTGCGGGATGTGCGAGGAAGCCTGCCCGGTCGACGCGATTGAGTTGACCAGCCTTTACGACCTTTCGGGCAAGAGCCGCGAAGAGATGATATTCGACAAGGCGAAGCTGCTGAGCGTCTACGACCAGACCAAGGACGCCGAGCCGATGCGTTCGGCGCAAGCGGACCGGGCGACGGACAGCGCTTGTCCAGATTCCGGCGAGCGGGGGGAAGAACCGATTTGAAGCAGTCGCTGCCAACGATCGTTTCCGTAGTTCTGGGGGCCCTGGGGATGTGGCTCTTGCTGCCGCGGCCAAGCCTGCGCGGGCGTCTGGCGGGCGCGGCGCTGGCCGCCGCCGCGGCCGGCCTGCTCGCCTCGCATTTGCCCGGCCTGGCCGGCATGCTGGACCAGGCGATGTTTTACATCCTTGCCGGGGTTACGGTCTCCTCGGCCGCCGCGGCCGTTTCACTAAAAAATCCGGTCTACTGCGCGATCTGGTTCGCCATGACCGTGCTCGGTACGGCGGGCCTGTT
>JAMOAF010000638.1 GCA_023621895.1 Planctomycetota bacterium | reverse complement strand
GCTGAGCATCCCCGTCCAACAGCGCCAGGCGATGATCCGGTATGTCAACGACGAGATTCGCCGGCACCGCCAGGACGACGACCTGGCGGGCGTGATTGTCTTCGGGCGCGACGCGGCGATCGAAATCCCGCCGTTCGACGACGATGTCCAGTTGACGCCGCTCATCGAGAGCCTGATCGACCAGGACTTCACGAATCTGTCGGCCGCCATCCGCCTGGCCCAAGCCTCGTTCCCCGAGGACGCCGCCAAGCGGGTTGTCGTCGTCAGCGACGGAAACGAGAACCTCGGCGACGCCCTCAAGCAGGCCCAGGGGCTGGCCAAGGATGGCGCCGGGATCGACGTCGTCCCGATCCAGTATGAGCGCCGAGGCGAGGTGATCCTCGAACGGGTGACCGTGCCCGGCAATATCCGCAAAGGCTATCCCTTCGATCTCCGCGTCGTCTTGTCGAATCTCTCGGATGAGGCCGGCGGGGAGGGCGGCGGCGCCGTCCGCGGCACGCTCGTCATCCGCCGCCGGGCCGGCCAGCACGACCAGGTGGTCAGCGAAGAGAAGATCGAGCTGCCCCCGGGAAAACGCGTCTATTCCATCCGCCAGGAAGTCGACCAGGTGGGATTTTACACCTATGAGGCCAAGTTCCTGCCCGACCGGCCGGAAGACGACGGCATGAAGCAGAACAACGTCGCTGAAGCCTTCACCCACATCCGCGGCAAGGGGCAGGTCCTGCTCCTGGAAGACAACGAGAACCCCGGCCAGTACCAGCGGATGATCGAGGCCCTCGGCCGGCGGAATGTCGAGGTGCAGATTCGCAGCGGCGACCAGGCCTTCAACCGGCTCGATGAGTTGCAGCAGTTCGACACGGTCGTGCTCGCCAACGTCCCCCGCGAACGGCTCACCGATGCCCAGATCGAGATGCTCGTCCGCAACACGCAGCAGCTTGGCGGCGGGCTGGTGATGCTCGGCGCACCCGAAAGCTTCGGCGCCGGCGGATGGGCCAATACCGAGCTCGAACGGGCAATGCCGGTCGACTTCCAGATTCAGGCCGCCAAGGTCGTGCCGCGCGGGGCGCTGGTGATGGTCATGCACGCCTCGGAAATGGCCCAGGGCAACTTCTGGCAGAAGGCGATCGCCGAAGAGGCCATGAAGGCCCTCGGGCCCAACGACCTCTGCGGCGTAATCCACTACGACAACCAGGCGGCCACGAAATGGCTCTGGAATCCCGGCATCGCCTCGGTCGGCAGCAACCGCAAGGTGATGCTGGCGCGGATCAGCCGGATGATCCCCGGCGACATGCCCCATTTCGATCCGGGAATGAACCTCGCCCGGCAGGGTTTCGCTTCCCTTGCCGACGCGGCCGTCAAGCACATGATCGTGATCAGCGACGGCGACCCCTCGCCGCCGAGTCCGGGCACGGTCCAGGCGCTGGCCGCGCTGAACGTGACCGTTTCCACCGTGGCCGTCGGCACCCACGGCCCGGCCGGCAGCGGGATTCTCGAGGACCTGGCCAGGCAGACTGGCGGAAAATACTACGAGGTCCGCAATGCCAAGGCACTTCCCAAGATTTTCCAGCGCGAGGCGCGCCGAGTCGCCCAGCCGCTGGTCTATGAAAGTCCCGCCGGATTCTCGCCCCAAATACGGTTCCCCCACGAGATGATCCGCGGAATCGAAGGCGAATTGCCGCCGATCACCGGCTACGTGATGACCACCAAGAAAGAGAATCCCCTCGTGGAAGTCTCGCTCGTCGCCCCCCAGCCGGGATCGGAAAAAAACCGCACCATCCTCGCCAGTTGGACCTATGGGCTCGGCCGGGCGGTCGCCTTCACCACCGACGCGGGCTTCCGCTATGCCGCCAACTGGACCGGCTGGGAAAACTACGACAAGCTGTTCGGGCAGATGATCGTCTGGTCGATGCGCCCCGCGGGCGACGAAGGCCAGTTCACGGTCTCCACCGAAGTCGACGAGGGCCAGGTGCAAGTCGTCGTCAACGCGCTCGACCGCAAGGACGAGTTCTACAACTTCCTCAACATGGCCGGAACAGTGGTCGGCCCCAATCTGGAGCCGGTCGAACTGAAACTGAAACAGACCGCGCCCGGCCGTTACCAGGGCTCGTTTCCCGGCCGCGACGCGGGCAGCTACTTCGTGATGATCAGCCCGGCGCCGGGCATGGCCCCGATCCGCTCCGGGGTCAACGTGCCCTACTCCGACGAATTCCGCAGCCGCGCCGCCAACGAGGCCCTCCTCGGCCAACTCGCCTCCCTCGAGCCCAAGGGGGGCGGGCCCGGCCGGCTCCTCCAGCCGATCGACGAGCTCGGCCAGATCGAGCCGCTGCTGGCGGTCGACACATTCCGCCATAACCTGGCCAAGGCCACCAGCAGCCAGGACATCTGGCACCTGGTCGCCTTGCTGTCGGGCTGCCTGCTGTTTTTCGACGTCTTCGTGCGGCGCGTCCAGGTGAGCTTCGCCTGGGCGCCCGCTTTGGCCGGCCGCCTCGCTGCCCGGCTCTTCGGCCGCGCGGTCGAAGTGCCCCAGGCGGCAACGATCGAGCGCCTGCGGAGCCGCAAGGCCGAGGTGGACGATCGCGTCCGGCAGCTCCAGGCAAGTGCCCGCTTCGAGGCGCCCGACGATGCCAAGGCGGAGGAGCCGCCGGAACTGGCCCGGCAACTCGGCCAGACCGAGCCGCTCGAACAGAAAGCCGCGCCATCGCTCTCCGAGAAGCCTCCCGCGGAGGATGAAAGCTACACCGCCAGGCTCCTCAGGGCCAAGAAGAAAGCGTGGAAGAAGGAGGGGTGAGGGCGGAAAGCGGAAAGCGAAGAATGTCGAATGGAGAGAGTTTTCAGTTTTCAGTTTTCAGTTTCACCTCGTTCCCAAGCTCCAGCTTGGGAACGGTTGGCAGTAAAGACTGAACCCTGAACCCCGAACCCTCTAACTGAACCCCGAACCCTCACCTCGTTCCCAAGCTCCAGCTTGGGAACGGTTGGCAGCGAAAACTGAACCCTGAACCCCGAACCCTCTAACGCCACATATCGTCGTCGGCGAACGGATTGACCGGGCCGGAAAGCTTCGGCCTCGGCAGGGCCTTCAGCGCGCTCTC
>JAMOAF010000790.1 GCA_023621895.1 Planctomycetota bacterium | reverse complement strand
ACCGCTGGATGACCAGGCGCTTCACCTCGGCGACGCGCGAATAAATCGCCGAATCGTAGTCGAAGCCGAAGCCCGTCTTGGGATTCAGCCGGCCCCAGTCCGAGACGTCGCAATCCTCGATGACGATATCGTGCCCGCCGTCGATGCGAATCGCGCCGATCGGCGATCTCGCGATATTGCCGGCCGCTCCGGCGCCCTTGAGCGTGAAACCTCGCACGATCACGTACGAGGCGTCGATCACGATGCACGCGTCGTGCTGGTGGCGGACGTCGATCGTCGCGCCGCGGCCGTCGTAGACGCGCCAGGCGTCCGGCGCGCCCGACTCGGCGATCGCCAGCGGCTCGCCGCTCGAGGAGGCGCGGACCGTCTGGCCAAGGGGAAACTCCTCGCTCCAGGTGGTCGCGGCCAGCCTGGCGGTTGTCTGCGTGCCGGCCAGCGCCAGTTCGATTTCATACGCCGTGGCCGGTGCAAGGTGGACGATGCTGCCGCGATAGTCGGCCAGGTCTTCCTCGGTGTCTGGGATCGGGTTGTAGCGCATCGGCAGCCCCCCGCTCCAATCGGCCGCGCCCTGGCGCCGGTAGCGAACCGCGACCTCCTTGCCGGCGGCCCCGCCCGCGGGCGACCAGTAAAGACCCAGGCAATGGAACGTGGGAATCGCCAGCCCGTCCGGCGCTCGGTCTTGAGCATCCGCGCCGGCGGCGCCACGCGCGCCGGCCTGGCCGTAAAGCGCTAGCACGACCAGGACAATCGCCAGCCGGTAAATGAAGTCAGTCGCTCTCATCGCCTGCTCTCCGATTCTTGTTGTACCGGCCGTTCTCGGCCGGCGCGGTCGCTCAGGGTGTTCATCGATACGCTCAGCCGGCATCCACCTGCCGCAGAACCGGTTTACCATCTTGCAGCGCCGCCGTGTAGACGCTGCCGGCGGCCCGCGCCTGGAGGGTCACCGGCCCGAGTTCGGGAATCTCCACGGCCGCCGGCCCCTCGACGCCGTCCGCGGCCCAGGCGGTGATCAGCCACTTCCGCTCGCCGGGCATCTTGCGGGCAAGCACGCGCCGGTTCGGCTGGCCGGTGGGGAACTCGTAAGCCGGCTGGTCCGTGACCTTGGCGTGCATCTTCGGGCCGGGCAGCAGGTCGCCCCGGCGGAGGAAGGCCTCCTGGTGTGAAAACAGCGCATGGACGCGCCCCAGGATGACCATCTGCGCCAGGTATTGCGGCGGCTTGTCCGGCGAGAAAGCGTTGTCGAAACCTCCCTTGGGGAAGGAGAAATAGCCGGCCACCGCGCCGATCATGCCCTCCGTGTACAAGCACTTGAGGAAACCCTCGTAAAGGCGCAGGTCACCGAAGGCCTTGGCGTTGTCGTCGATCGGCTCGGTGGCATCCCAGACCGGCAAGGCCGGATCGTTGGCGTCCTGCTTGTAGCCGGAGCAGACGTAGTCGTAGCTGTTCTTCATGCCGAAGCTCAACTCATACCCCTTGGCGCCGAGGGCCTGGGTGAGCATGTCGTCCTTGCCGATCCAGCCGGAATTGTAGTCGTGATAATAGTACTCGTTCGTTGCAATATCCGCGCAGACGCGCATCTGGGAGTAGTCCCACGACCAGTCGTCGTGGTAGGTTTCCCGGGCGCCGCGCCGGTGCGTGCCGCCGCCGCAGGTGTAGAAGACATAGAGCAGGCGATCGGGGGTCGCGGCCCGGACGGCGTCCGCAACGGCCTTCTGCTCGCGGGCCTTCTGGCGTGAAATGTAGCGGTACCAGTCCATGTCGCCCTTGGCCGCGACGACCCGCGGATCCTGCTGCCAGTACTTCTGGGCCCAGCCCAAGACGTTCAGCCCGTACTCGCCGCCGTTCTGGATGACGGCGATCGGGCAGCGCGTGCGGAGCCTGGCCAGCCCGGCGGCGCTGAGCTGCCCGGCCTGTTTCAGACAGTCGTCCGGCATCTCCGGACTGAGGCTCTTCTTGTTCCACTTGTCGGCAAGAAACTCGCCCTGCGGGTCGCGGAGATACGCCTCCGGCGGCATGTCTTCGGGAAACTGGCGGTCGAGCAGAACACCGAGCTTGTATTTCCGCGGGTCGGCGGCGACCAGCGCCAGGCAGCGCCCGTTGCGGCCGCCGGGGTTGGCTAGCGCCTCATCGGCAACCTTCTCGCTGACGTAGCCGGAAAACTCCACGGCATAGCCCCACCGATCGGCAAGCTCCTTGGCCACGTCGAAGGACATCGCCCAGCCCCAGCGGGTGAGCGGCGGCAGCGTGGAATCGGGAGCGAAGTGGGGGGGCGTCTGGGCCTGGAGCCACTCGAGCGGCTTGACCGTCTCCTTGGCCGGCGCGGCGGACTGGTCCGCGGCGTGTGCGCCAGCGACCGGCGACCAGAAACAGGCGGCCGCGGCCAAGGCAGACAATAGTACGCGCGATCGCTTGCAGATGGGCTTCATGGGAGACTCTCCTTCACGGATGGAATTGGCCGGCCCAGGGTGGTCTCGGCCACTCGCTCGAGCACGCGGCAGGCATATCCCCCGCTGGCAACCTGCAATTATCGTGACGCCGGCGGAGATTACCATATGCCCCCAACGGCGCGGAGGATTGCAGGATCAGCCAGGCTGTCTGTCTGAACGGCGCGCCTTGACACGCGGCTATCGAGCGATACGATTCCTGGGTTCGGCGGGCCGGGGCGTGGAAGAGGACGGCATCCTGCTCGTCGTGCAATCCGATCCGGCAGATGGAATGCGAGGCGCTCTCCGTGAGTTCATTTTCCTGCCCAAATTTTGACATGGAGCGAGACTACTGTATGCGGTTGCGCACCGACTGCGTGCCCGGTCGCCCTGGTTGCGTGCTCGCGAAGAACTCGGCGTTCGCGGTCCCCGTGGAAGAGCGCATCCGTGAGAAGGAGGAGGCCAAGCGGCGAGGGTGCGCGCGTCCAGGCGATTCTCAGCAAGGCACCTGAGAATCTGCTGAAGCGCCCCCCTCCCCAGAATCCGGCCGGCCCGCCCGGCGGATCCTTCCCCCACAAAATCCCGCCGGCTTGCCCGGCGGATCATTCGGCTTCCCACTACCTCAGCGGCTCCGCCTCCCCCCAGAATCCCGCCGGCTTGCCCGGCGGAT
>JAMOAF010000067.1 GCA_023621895.1 Planctomycetota bacterium | reverse complement strand
TCCAATCGACCACGTTGCCGGCCTACCGGGAGAATCCTCAGTCGGGAGGCGAGCCGCAAATCGCGGACGACGTGGGACTCTGGCCGGACGATCACCCGTACACCGGCAAGCGCTGGGGAATGGTCATCGACCTGGCCCGGTGCACCGGCTGCTCGGCCTGCGTGGTCGCCTGCCAGGCGGAGAACAACGTGCCGGTCGTCGGCCGTGACGAGGTCCGCCGCAGCCGGGAAATGCACTGGATCCGGATCGACCGCTATTATTCCAACATCGCCGGCGCGGTTGACACGGCATATCAACCCATGCTCTGCCACCACTGCGAGAACGCGCCCTGCGAGAACGTCTGCCCGGTGCTGGCGACCGTCCACAGCGAAGAAGGGCTGAACCAGCAGGTTTATAACCGCTGCGTGGGGACCCGATACTGCGCGAACAACTGTCCCTACAAGGTCCGCCGCTTCAACTGGTTCCGCTACGCGCGGGACGACCGGCGGGCGAACCTGGTGCTCAATCCGGATGTCACGGTTCGCTCGCGGGGGGTGATGGAGAAGTGCAGCTTCTGCGCGCAGCGAATTCAGGAGGCCAAACTGGAGGCGAAGCGGCTCGGTCGCGAAGTGGCCGACGGCGAGATCCAGCCCGCCTGCCAGCAGTCCTGCCCTGCCAAGGCGATCGTGTTCGGCGACCTGAACGATCCGAAGAGCGGCGTGTCGCAACTTGCCGCCTTGCCCCGCTACTACCAGGTCCTGGCCGAGTTAAACACGCGCCCTGCCGTCGGTTACCTGCGGCGGGTGCGGAATCGTGATGCGGGCGAAGGAGGACCAGAGCATGGCTGAAGCGCGCCTCGCCTCCCCGCCGCCGCTGGTGGCCGGCGACAAATCGCCGGCTGACGTGACTCGCGAAATCTGCGCGCCGATGGAGCGGAGGCCGAGCGGGCTGTGGTGGTCGGCCTTTCTCGTCTCGGCGTCGGTGCTCGCGCTGGGTGTGGCCGCCGTCGCCTACGAAATCTCCACCGGCATCGGCACCTGGGGGCTGAACCGCACGGTCGGCTGGGCCTTCGATATCACCAATTTCGTGTTCTGGATCGGCATCGGGCATGCCGGCACGCTGATCTCCGCGATCCTGCTCCTCTTCCGCCAGAAATGGCGGACCTCGGTCAATCGCTCGGCCGAGGCGATGACGATCTTCGCCGTGGTTTGCGCCGGCCTGTTCCCGCTGATCCACATGGGGCGTCCCTGGATGGCCTACTGGGTGGTTCCCTACCCGAATTATCGCGGGCCGCTCTGGATCAATTTCCGTTCCGCCTTGATGTGGGATGTGTTCGCCATCAGCACGTATCTGGCCATCTCACTGGTCTTCTGGTACGTGGGGTTGATTCCTGACCTGGCCACGGCCTCGACCCGAGGCAAGCCCGGCTGGCGGCGCCGGCTGCTCGGCTTCTTCAGCCTGGGCTGGGACGGGTCGTACCGCACCTGGCACCGCTACGAGCTGGTCTACCTGCTCTTGGCGGGCCTGGCGACGCCCCTGGTCCTCTCCGTCCACACGGTCGTCAGTTTCGATTTCGCCACGGCCGTCCTGCCGGGCTGGCATACGACGGTGCTGCCTCCCTATTTCGTCGCCGGTGCGATCTTCTCGGGCATGGCGATGGTGCTCACGCTGATGCTCATCGCCCGAAAGGTCATGCACCTGGAGGATTACATCACGCACCGGCACATCGACCCGATGTGCAAGCTCACGCTGCTCACCGGGAGCATGGTGGGCCTGGCGTACCTCGTCGAGTTTTTTACGGCCTTGTATTCCGGAAACGAGTACGAGCAGTTCGGCGCGAGCAATCGGCTCTGGGGGCCGTACGGCTGGTGCTATTGGCTGATGATCGGCTGCAACGTGGCGGCTCCGCAACTGCTCTGGTTCCGCTGGGTCCGCCGCAGATTGCCGTTGGTCTTGGTGATCGTGATCCTCGTCAACGTAGGCATGTGGTTCGAGCGTTTCGTGATCATCGTGGTCTCGTTGCACCGCGACTTCCTGCCGTCGAGTTGGACCATGTACGTGCCGACTTCCGTCGAGATCGCCATCCTCGCCGGCAGTTTCGGGCTGTTCTTCACTTGTTTCCTTCTGTTCTGCCGCTTCCTGCCGATGATCGCCATCGGCGAGGTGAAGGGCGTCCTGGGGCATGGCCAAACGGATTGCGCGGAGGTGACCATACCATGACCAGACGCGTCCTGATTGCCGTGTTCCAGCAGGACTCCGATCTGCTCCGCGCCGTTGCGGCCGTACGCGCGGCGGGCTGGAAAATTGACGACGTGTATGCGCCTTATGCGGTCCACGGCCTGGACCGCGCGCTGGGGTGGCGGCCGTCGCGGCTGAGCTGGGTCTGTGCCGCCTGCGGGTTGGCCGGCGCGGCGTTTATGCTCTGGTTCCAGCAGTGGACTTCGGCGGTGAGCTGGCCGCTGAACGTGGGCGGCAAGCCCTGGAATTCACTGCCCGCATTCGTGCCGATCATCTTCGAGGGCATGGTGCTGGCCGCCGGTTTGGGCACGGTCTTGGCGCTGTTCCTGGTGGCCCGCCTGCGGCCGGGAAAGAAGACGCTGCCGATTGTTCCCGGCGTGTTCGACGATCGCTTCGCCTTGGTGATCGAGGAGACGGACGCCACGTTCGATGCGGCAGCCGTGAGCGAACTGCTGCGAAACCACCATGCCGTGGAGATCGAGGAACGGGTATGGGAAGCTGATTCGTGCTCCACTGGAGCGGCCGGCGGCGCTGCCGGAAGCCGCTCCAGGAGGCGGCTGAACTACCTGCTTCTGCTGGTCCTGATCGTGTTGGTGGCGGCAAACATGCTCGTTCCGCGCAACCAAGCGCAACCGAACCGGGAGTTCCTTCCGGACATGGCCCATTCCCCCGCCTACACGAGCGAGTCGGCCAACCCGAACTTCGCGGACGGCGAAACCCTCCAGCCGCCGGTCCTGGGCACGCTGGCGCAAGGCCAGAGACGGCTGCCCTACGCGGCGACGGACGCCGACGCTCTGCTGGCCGGGCAGGAACTGCACAACCCGCTTCCGGCCGGCCAGGCCGGGGTTCGCGAGCGCGGCGCGGTGGTGTTTCAGAACTTCTGCACCCCCTGCCATGGCGGCGGAGGACTGGGCGACGGCCCGGTGGCGCTCCGCGGCTATCCGGCGCCCCCCTCCCTGGTGACCGGCAACTCGACCAAGATGCCGGATGGGCAACTGTTCCATATCATCACCTACGGCAGGGCCAACATGCCGCCCCAGGCCGGGCTGCTATCGCCCGAGGATCGCTGGGCGGTGATCCTCCACATCCGCAGTCTACAGACCCCGAACACGTCAATACCCGCGGGGACGAAACCATGAATCCCAAGACTGCGGGCAGATACGTTTCGCCGAAAGCAGTCCGCTGGCTTTGGACGCTGGCAGTGCTCGGCGGCGCGGCATTTGTCGTCGGCGCGGCGCTCCAGCCGCAGCGGCTCTGGCCCAACCTGCTCCTCGTGGGGTTCCTTTCCGTGGGGTTCGGTCTGGGCGGCCTGCTGCTGATCGCATTTCACGACCTGACGGGCGCCCGTTGGAGCAGCGCCTTCGGTTGCATTCGCGAGGGCATGGCCGCCACGCTTCCGTGGGCGGCCCTGGCGATGGCCGTGATTCTCGTCGCCGGCCTTTGTTCCTATCCCTGGTCCCGCACCGGTGCACTCACGGAAGAGACCGCCTGGTTCAAACGCTGGTGGCTGGAACCCGGCTTCTTCACGGCCCGGCTGGTCGCCTACCTGGCGATCTGGGCCGTGTTCGCCGCGGCAATGGTCCGGGCCTCGCGGCGCGCGACCGCCCTCGGCGGACCAACGCGCGCCGGTGCCCGCCTCTCCGCGGCTTTTCTCGTAGTCTTCTCGCTCACCTTCTGGCTGGCCAGCAGCGATTGGATCATGTCGCTCCAGCCCGATTGGTACAGTACGGCCTTCGGCGTATACAACTTCAGCGGAGTGCTGCTCGCTGCGCAGGCGGCAGTCACGCTCTTGACGGTCGCGTTGCGAGCGGCCGGGCCCTTGAAAAACGCGGTTGGTCGCGACCAACTGCACGACCTGGGCACGCTGCTGTTGAGCTTCAGTTGTTTTTGGATGTATATCTGGTTCTGCCAATACATGCTCATCTGGTATACCAACATGCCCGAGGAGACGTCGCACTATGCAAGCCGGGTCCGCGGGTTGTGGGCGCCGCTCTTCTACGCCAACATCGTCATCAACTGGGCCATCCCCTTCGCCGTATTGCTTCCGCGCGCGGCGAAGACGAACGCCGGCACCCTGGTCAAGATCTCGCTGTTGCTGCTGGCCGGGCGCTGGCTCGATGTGTATTTGATGATTCTGCCCTCGATCAACGCGGATGCCTCCCTGATCGGGTTCTGCGAGATCGGATCGATGGCTCTCGCCGTGGGCGCACTCGGGCTCCTGTTCTTGCCGGCCCTGCGGAAATCGCTGCGGCTTTCGCCGCTCGGATGATCGCGGCATGTTGACGACAGCCCGGCCGGCGCCGTAAGCGCTGGCGGGGACGGTCCCGATCTTCGCGGCGCAAATCGCCTTTCGGCGCCATGAAAAGTCCGCTCGCCGCGAAAATGGGACTGTCCTGGAGTGGTCAAAGAGCTGGGCTGTCGGCAACCAGTTGCGTTTCCAGGCTTCGTTCCGAGGAACGTGTATCAGCCGTGCGTTAGCAGGAGCTTTGCGCGACCGCGTCCAGTTGTAACACCGGCCGCCAGCCAGCGCGCCGCCCCCATCCAGCTTCGTCCGGATGGGGGCGCTCGCACGGGGCGATAAGCGGTGCTAGCCAGCAACCTTGCGCTCCATCCGGACGAGCCGAATGGGGGCGTTGGCACTGGGCTGTGGGCGTCTTCGGCGGCGGGCGGCGCTAGCGAGCAACCTTGCGCTTTATCCGGACGAGCCGGATGGGGGCGGTCGCACTGGGCTGTGGGCGTCTTCGGCGGCGGGCGGCGCTAGCTATCAACCTTGCGCTCCATCCGGACGAGCCGGATGGGGGCGTTCGCACTGGGCGGTGGGCGTCTTCGGCGGCGGGCGGCGCTAGCTATCAACCTTGCGCTCCATCCGGACGAGCCGGATGGGGGCGTTGGCACTGGGCAACAAGCGGTGCTAGCCATCAACCTTGCGCTCCATCGGGACGAGCCGGATGGGGGCGTGCGCAGTGGCTGATGGGCGTCTTCGGCGGCTGCTTGCTGGCCCGCGGCCGGTGTTACATCTGGACTCGATCCCGCAAAGCTCTCACGAGCGCACGGCAGATTCACCTTCCTCGGAACGAAACCAGGAATCGCAACCGGCGACTGACAGCCCAACTCTTTAACCGTCCCAGGACGGTCCCCCTCGGACCAGCATCGAGGTGTGAACGATTACCCCGAGCGCTGGCGATTCGTGCGGCCGTTGCGGCTCGGAACGCGGGGCAAGCCCACGCGGCGATCGGCGCCTGTAGCCGACTCTCTCCGAGACTTGGGCCGGCGTCGCGAAGAGACACTGTCAGGGGCGGCCCAAACGCGGGGCAAGCCCACGCGGCGATCGGCGCCTGTAGCCGAGTCTCTCCGAGACTTGGGCCGGCGTCGCGAAGAGACGCTGTCAGCGGCGGCCCAAGCGCGGGGCAAGCCCACGCGGCGATCGACTGGGACGGCCGGGCGCGTGGAAAACGACAGCGCCGCCGGCAGGAGGCTCAACGAGCGTCCATCGCCCGAGCCAAGGCCAGCAGCCGATCGGCAAGCAGCCCCAGATCAGCGCGAGGCCAGACCGGCACCGCCACCTCGGGCCGATCGTCGCTGACGATGGCCTGGATGTCGTCACGCTCCGCGGCCAGGCAGGTGGCGCCGATTGCTGCCCGCCACACCTCGATCTTCGTGCCAACCGCCTCGATATCGCCTTCGACGAGCACGAGTTCGCAATCGGCAAACACGGGATCCAGCCGAGCGTAGCAGTCGTCGCCGGGCGAGCGCGGGATGAACACCGCCGCCAGGTTGCGGCTGATGATCCCCGCCGGATTCGCGCCCGCCTCGCGGTGGCGATAGGAATCCTTGCCCGGCGGATCGAGTTCGTGGCGGTGAGACGAATGCTTGATGCTCCCGGCGCGAATGCCTCGACGGCGGAACTCGCCAAGAAGATCGACGATCAGGGTCGTCTTACCGTGGTTTCGCCGTCCAATGATGTGGATGCGTCGCATGGGGCGCCGGCTCCTGCTGCCACCGAAAGACTAGGGGGGATCGACGACCCACGTAAACGGGAGGGAGCTTCCCGCCGGAACCTCTTCGTTGCCGGGCGGAACTTCAAGATAGCAGTTGGCCCCGCACGTGGAGAAGATGTCGGCCGAGCTGACGCCTGGAAGAGGATGCACCAACCAACCGCCGCCGGCGGCCCGATCGGGCTCGGCGCGGGCCGTTGCAAAGAAGGTCCGCAAGCGGTGCGCCTTCACGGCGGCCGTCAATCGGCCTGGCAGCGACGGCGGCCGCGCCGGCTGGCCGGCCAGTTGCCGCGCCGCCGCCGCCACGTAGCGATGGAAACAGAGGTGGCAGGCCAGCGGGTTCCCCGGCAAGCCGAACACGAGTTGCGGACCCCGCCGGGCAAATAGCAGCGGTTTGCCCGGCTTCTGCGTGACCTTGTGGAAGACCACCTCGGCGCCGTATTGCCGCAGCGCTTCGGGGACCAGATCGTAGGCGCCGACCGATACGCCCCCGGTGAGCACGACGAGATCGCGGTCGGCGACGCAGTCCAGCGCCGCACGGATGGCCGCCAGGCGGTCGTCGGCGTGCAACGTCCGCGGCGGCGCCAGGCCGATGGCGACCGCCATGGCCGAAAGCATCGGGCCGTTTGAATCGCGGATTTGTGCCGCAGCCGGATCCTCCCCCGCCGCGGCCAGTTCTCCGCCGGTGGTGATCGCGCCGAGCGAAGGGCGGGGAACGGCGCTGATCGTACTCCGCCCGAACGATGCCATGACCGCGACCATCAGCGGCGTGATCGCGGCGCCGCGCTCGATCACGATTGCCCCGCGCCGGCATTCGCTGCCCTGCGGGGCGATGTGCTGCCCCGGCTCGATCACGAGCGGAATCGCGACGCAGTCGCGCTCGCGCACGGCCTCCTCTTTGGGCACCACCGCCTCGGTGCCCGGCGGACAGGGCGCGCCGGTCATGATCTCGTAACACTCACCCGGCAGAGGCGAAGCGGCGATGGCCTCGCCTGCTGCGATCTCCCCGGCCACTTTCAGAGTCCGGCCCGCATCGGCCATGGGCACCGCATAACCGTCCATCATCGACCGGGAGAAAGGCGGGTAGTCGCGGTCCGCGACCACCGGCTCGGCGAGTTGCAGGCCGCACGCCTCGGCCAATGGGATGCGACGCGCGGGAAGCGTCTGCGCCTTGCGGAGCACCAGGGCCAGTGCCGCATCGGGGCCGATCATCGTCCCTGGAGCAGGCATGGCCTGGTCACAGAAGTCCGAAAGGTCCGCGGCAATTCCGGCACGGGGTCTTTCCGTCCTCCTGTCCGGCATCGCAATACTCCGCATGTGCACAATTGAGTTTTACACTCCCAGCGACAGGTCACCCCGGTCCCGGCCATCATAGCATCTTCCATGCCTCAAACCCAGGGGAGCCGAGCTGCAATCCGGTGCCTTTTATCAGCCAAAATCGCACTGGTAGACTGGATTGAGAAACAGGAGGCGAGTCTTGCAGTGCGCCGGAATTGGCGGCCGAAGTGCGGATCGTTTGCGACCGGGCTCAAGAACGCAGCCGAGCGGCGTCGCGAAAATCACTTGACTCTGTACTATGGTACGGACCAATAATGCCCATGGCAAGGAGATCCATGGTGAGACCCGCGGACATTCTCTTCAGGGAGGCTGCATGATGAATGAATCGGTTTACCCGCTGATCGACGAGTCAATTGCCCATTCGGCGCTGGCTTTGCGGGCTATCGACAAGGCGCGAGCGCAGCCCGGTGCATGACCATGCGCACCGAAACGCTGCATCCCCAGCACGGCAGCGAAAGAGGCAAACCGATGGAGCATCCGCATCACGTCGTGATCGTCGGCGGTGGGTTTGGCGGTTTGTATGCGGCGCAGTCGCTGCGCCGGGCAGCGGCGCGGGTCACCCTGATCGACCGCCGCAACTTCCACCTGTTCCAACCGCTGTTATACCAGGTGGCGACCGGAGGGCTCTCTCCGGCGAATATCGCGGCGCCGCTCCGGTATGTTCTGAAACGGCAGAAGAACACGCGGGTGCTGATGGCCGAGGTCTGCGGTTTCGACTTGAGGCAGCGCCACGTGCTGATGGCCGACGGCAGCGTCGCTTACGACACACTCGTCGTCGCCGCCGGTTCCGAAAACTCATTTTTCGGCCGCGCCGACTGGGAGCGACGCGCGCCGGCGCTGAAGACCGTGGAAGACGCGACCGAGATCCGCCGGCGGATCCTCATGGCCTTTGAGGTGGCGGAGCGAGAAACCGATCCGCGGAAGATTCGAGAGTGGCTGACTTTTGTGGTCGTGGGAGGCGGCCCCACGGGGGTCGAACTCGCCGGCGCTCTGGCGGAAATCGGCTGCTACACGCTGCGCAACGAGTTCCGCTCGATCAATCCCCGGCATGCGCGGATAGTCTTGTTGGAAGGGCAGGAGCGGCTCTTGCCCTCCTATCCGGCCGGACTCTCCGAGAAGGCGAGGGCCCAACTGGAACAAATCTCCGTAACGGTTCGAACCTGTGTCCTCGTCACCGACATCCAACCGCACGCCGTGACCGTTCGCGGAGATGACCAGGTCGAGACGATTCCCACGAGAACCGTTCTCTGGAGCGCCGGCGTGAGAGCCTCACCGCTTGGAAAACTCTTGGCCGACGCTGCCGGCGTCGGCGTCGATCGGCAGGGACGCGTGCCGGTCGAGCCGGACCTCACCGTGCCGGGCCATCCTGAAGTCTTTGTCATCGGCGACCTGGCAAATTACGCCCATCAGACCAGCGTCCCGCTCCCGGGCGTTGCCCCCGTCGCCATGCAACAGGGACGCCACGTCGCCGCGTCAATCCGGCGCCGTCTTGCAGGGAAGACACCGTCGCCCTTTCGTTACCGGGATTATGGCACGATGGCCACGATCGGTCGTGCCCGGGCCGTGGCAATCATCGGCCCCCTGCGGTTCTCCGGCTTTCTGGCGTGGCTGGCCTGGCTCTTCGTCCACCTCATGTATCTCGTCGAGTTCCAAAACCGCATCCTGGTCCTTCTTCAATGGGCGTGGAACTATTTTACCTGGAATCGCGCGGCTCGATTGATTACCGGCGAGAATGCCGCGCCGTTCCAACAGTGAAAACATGCAGAACGTACTGAACAGGCGCCTTCACGAGGAACGAAGAGGGGACGACAAGATGGCAACGCAAGCTGACGGGGAGACGGCAATCCGGGACCGACCCATAAAACACAGTCTACGTTCCCCGGCCGTTTGGCAAAGAACTCCTCCCCCGCAGTAGCGGACATCTGACAGGTGACTCTGCATCAACCCACGGTGTGAAGCGGTTACTTCCCGCTTGCGCCGCGGGCGTAGTCCTCATAGGCCTTCTCGGCGGCCGCGTCGGCCGGATCGGCGATGACTTGCAGCCGGCTCCGCGCCCGCACGGTCTGGCCGGCGGCAACGTCGAACCCGAACAGGGATAGATAGAGGGAGCGATGATTGGCCACGTCGTCGGGCGGGGTTTGGTTGTAGGGCGTGGCCACGGCAAAGCAATCGCCCGGGGGCGACATCACCAGCGCCGTCAATCCGGACTCTTTGTCGCGGCGGATCGCCAGCGGCGCCGCCAGGTAGCGATTAATGCACCACTCGACCGGATGGGGCGGCTGCTCCCAGCGGCCGTCGAAGATTGTCAGCACCGCCTGCCGATCCCGCGGGAAGGCAAGGTAATTGCCGTCGACCAGCGGGTTGTGGTCCGCCCTCGCGAAAAATGGCCTGCGGGGCGCGCGAAACGTCTGGACGGCGTAGACCGAGGCGTCGAAGCCCGGTGCGAAGTAGTTCGATAGGAAGACCTCGAAGCTTGGCAGGTCGCGCCGGGCGGTGACGATCGTCTCCGCGTCGATCGCCTCGGGCCCGGCGATGCGGAAGACGGCCTTGAGTTGAAACGCCAGGACAAGCGGAATGCAGCGCATCAGACGGTCTCCGGTGAAACAGTCGCGTCCCCCAGAGCAAGGTTGTATCCTCTGTCCAGGACAGACAGCAAACCGGTCCTGCAAGAGGCATCGGAAACTCGATGGGCCAGGGGAGGCCGTCTCTCTATCGTCGCCGTCTGAAGAGCAGGCACGCCACGCCGCCGCCGCCCCAGATCAGGATGCTCGCCGGCTCCGGCGCCACGGTGCTTCCCGCTGCCTCGCCGGCCGGATTGCCCCCGGTGAAGTCGCTCTGGTAATCCTGTTCGCCGAATCCGCCTTCTGTCAGCAGAGGCGCCGGGCTTATCTCGTCGCCGTACAGCGAACCACCACCTCCAAATCCTCCGCCCAAGGCTCCTCCGGTGTTTGGCGGCGATGGGCTGCTCCACCCCGCGACACGGTCGAGCACGCCATGGGGAGGATAATTGAGTCCCAAGGGTCCTCCTCCACTGGACGCAATGGGCACGATGGGGATTGCCGGCGCTCCGTACGCGGGCGCTCCGTACGCGGGCGTTCCGTACGCGGGCGCGCCAGCGCCCGTGCCGGCCGCTGTGCTCGAAGCGACTGGAGGCCAGCCGCCGCTCGCCGACGGATAGCCCGCGATGCCGGCCGAGACACCGCCGCTTGCCTGGACCGCGGCGCTATTGGATTGGATTTGGCCGAGCGGACCATCGGCGTCGCCGAGTTGGGTCTGGTGCTCCGGCGGGGCGGCGCTGGCTGAGTCGCCGCCGGAGGTGCCGCTCTCCCCGCGGCGTGCGACGCGGAAACCGGTCAGGCAGTCCTCATTGGTCTTGCAGGCACTGGGGTCGCGCGCGCAAAAAACCATTTCGCAGACGCCGTTTCCATGGAAGGAACCGCCGCGCCGGACGGCTCGCGGGTTGGCGGCGAGCGTCTCGATCCATTCCCAGACGTTGCCTGACTGGTCGAACGTGCCGTACGGACCGGGGCTGGAATCGAATTCGCCCAGCGCGGCGCTGTAGGTGGGTGAATCGATTGGGTAAGAAACGCCGTGGAAACTGGCGTTGTGAACCCCTGCGGCGCTCCCTGGCGGGACATTACCGCCGCTTGGAGGTTTCCTGTAATTGCCGGCAATGCCGTCGTTGGCGTGGTACGCGGCCTTGTACCACTCGTTTTCGGTGGGAAGAAAGTAGATGGTCCCAGAATCGCCGGTCGTCTGCTCGTGGCCAGCAACGTCCGACAGGCGGCCCGCGGTGAAATGATAGACACCCTGTTCCGTGTCGCCGGTCGTCAGCCAATTGGCGAAGCGCGCCGCGTCGTACCAGCTCACATAGTTGACCGGCCGGTTGGCATAGCCGGCCGCCACGCGGTACGTGTAGCTGCCCGGCACCCCGATCCGCTCGATCTTGCAGCCGGAAGAGGACGACCACATGAGCGGATTGTAGAGCTCGTTGGGATCGCTGGCCGCCACCGCATTGAGAAACCGGGTGTACTGCCCGGCCGTAACCTCATACTTTCCGATGCTGAAATCGTAGTCCACCGCACCGTACTGGTTGGTATCCGCGGCGTTGCCGGGATTGCCGACGGGGACGAATTCCAGCCTTTTCACCTCTTGCGCAACGAACGCTTCGTCGGACCGGTCTTCGGATACGATGATCCCCGCCGAAGCCGCGGCAGCCAACAGCGCAAACGCCACGAGGGATGCGGGCAACCAGGCCGGCACCTTAGTGTCCATGCCCCTTCTCCTTGTTTCTTCTTGCCGATTAGTAGAACTGTGGTATTAAGTCACCCTCCCCCGGGCTAGGATGCTTGTGTGTGGACGCAGCAGTAAACGCCCGCGGTTGGCCGCCTCTCTTGCGAGACGCCCACTCGATCTCGGAGAGACCGCGTGAGAGGACCGAACGTCAGGAACGCCGGTTTTCCGCCTGTTTTCTCACAATCCATTTCTGTTTCCGCCACCGCTTCCGAGTTTCTGACAGCCTCCATAGTAGTTCTCGATGGCAAAAAATCCATAAAATTCTTGCTATTTGCGCTTTGGCGCAATATTGCTGGAGATAGCGGAGTCTGGCCGGTGTTGGCAGTCTGGAGTCCTTGCGATTGTCTCCGGGCGCCGAGCGTCGAGCGACCCGTGGTTGTGGTTCTCCCGTGGCAAAAATTACGCTCTGGGGAGCCTGCGCGGTATAATCCCGGATGAATTCACCGAAATCGGGAGGACTGGAATGTTCGCAGCCCGGCTGATCTGTCCGCCGATCGGACAAAGGCTCACGGCCTTTGGCCGCGACGTGCTGGGGTCCTGGCCGATCGATTGGATTCTGATTGCGCTGGTCATTCTCTGCTTCTTCGTGTGGTGCCTGATCAGTCCCTCCGTACGCAGGTCGCTGGCGAACATCTTCGCCGTGCTGGCCGTCGGCGCCGGGATCGGCGTCCTGACATGGGCCGCCTGCTCGATCGCGCTGGGCGAGGAAATCCGCAGCCTGGGATCGCTGCCGACCCTGGTGTCGGCGTCGATTGACGCGATCGGCTTGGGGGCCGGTTCGCTTGCCGCGGGAATCGCGGCGCTCGTATTGACTCTCGGCGTGCGGCTGGGGCGGTCCGGCGAGGAGATTCCCCATTCGGCGGGAGTCGGCATTCCGCGGAATCATCGGTTGTGAGCCGATGGCCCAAGCCCTGCGCCGCTCCGTGATTTCCAACCGTAGGCGTTGAGCCGAATCGTCTAAATACCCCTATTCTGCCGGAGAAGACGGCTGGGCGGTTGGAGTTCCCGCGAAACGCCCTCAAACAGCCCTTTTCGCTGGGATGACGGCCCCTGCGCGTAGGATAAATGAGTGTGGGGGACTCCCCGCGATCACAAGGTCCCTCGCGGCGGGCGGTGCGCAGGGTATTCCACACCACGGGAGGGTCAGATGAGGCAACCGGGCGTGTTGATTTGCGACATGCAGCGGTGTTTTGGCTCCGCGCTTGCCGACGGGTTTGAGCGCCTCGGCTGGCGCGTTCAAGCGACACACGACGATGCCGTGGCGGGCTACCGGCTGCTGATGTGGGTCGATCCGGAGGATCTCCCGCAAATTGCCGTCTTCAACTGGGAAGATCCGAGGGACTTGCTGGATTTTTGCCTGGTCTTGAAGGATCAAGGGGTTCTTGATCATGTGCGAGTGATCGCCACGCTGGACGGGCCCGGCGCCGGCGCCGCGCACGCACTCGAGCAGCTTGGCGTGTCTATCGTGCAGAACTCGGCAGTCCCTTGGCCCGAGGTCAAAGCGGCGGTCGACCGGATCGCCGAGAGTTGCGCAGCCGATTGGCCAGGGGTCTGTTCCACAATGCAGACGCTCCGGGCGGACCTTCACAGTCCCATGAACCACCAGCACGCCGACCAGGTGATTTCGCCCCAGCGCCCCCTGGCGACAAGAATCCCCGAATCTCCACGATGAGCAACCCGTTTGCCGAGAAATCCGGCCTGCCCGAAGCGGAAAACCAGCGGCCGGTCGGTAGCTCGCCGCGCGGATGCTGCTTGCCGCCGTTGCTGGCCGATGCGGATGGCCGGCCGATCAAAACCCTCGAAGCATGGGAAGCTCGTCGCGAGCAGATCCGCCGAACGTGGCTGGAGATGCTCGGCCCCTTCTCCGCTGCTCCCCGCCGCACCCCGGCGATCGAACCGGTCGTGGAGGACCGCGTGGGATCCGTCACGCGGCAACTGGTCCGCTACCGGGTTGAGCCCGGCCAGTCGGCGGAAGCCTATCTGCTCATGCCGGCCGAAAGCCGCTGGCCGGCCCCGGGCATCGTCGTCTTTCATTCGACGGCCGACCAGTCCATTGAGGAACCCGCCGGCGTTGACGGGCCTTCACCCAAGGCGCTCGGCCTAACGCTGGCTGAGCAAGGCTTCGTCGCATTCTGCCCGCGAAATTTCCTCTGGCGCGACACCCGGACGCTGGCGATGCGTTGGCAGACTTTCAAGTTCCGCTGCCGTCATCCCCGGTCCAAAGGCATGGCCAAAATGCTCCACGACGCGGTCCTCGCGGTCAATATCCTGGCCGGGCTTCCGCAAGTGAATCCGGCTCGCCTTGGCGCGGTGGGGCACTCGCTGGGCGCCAAACAAGCACTGTACCTGGCCGCGTTCGACCGCCGAGTCCGCGTGGCGGCCGCCAACGAGGGGGGCATCGGCGTCCGGTTTTCCAACTGGGACGCCCCCTGGTACCTCGGCCGGCAAGTCCGCCGCCCGGACTTTGGCCACGACCACCACGAGCTGCTGGCCCTCGTGGCGCCGCGGGCTTTCCTTCTGCTGGGCGGCGATGGATACGACGGCGCTCAAAGCCAGCCGTTCATCGAAGCGGCGCTGCCGGTCTATCGGCTCTACGGTTCGCCCGGCCGGCTGGCACTATACAATCACGGCCGCGGCCACAGCTTTCCGCCAGAGGCCGCGGCTCGGATCAGCCAGTGGCTGCAAGCTCACGCGTGAGGGAACGCCAAGAGCGGGATGAAGGGCAAGGTTCAAGGCTCAAGTCCCAATGGCCAAGAGTGGGCAAGGTTGGCTGATCCGGAACGTAGAACCCCGGACCTTGAACCTTGAATCTTGAACCTTGGATTTTGAACCAGGCCGGAAAAAGTCAGCGACGAAGGGCTTGCGGTACTCGCGGGTGAGCATCGCGTTGGCCGCCGCGTTGTCGGCGAACTTCTCCCGGTCCGCGTCGATGGCGAGCCACGGGCCGAGCGCAAGCGGCGTCTTCTCGATGTCGACGCTGTTGTCAGCGAGGTGCTGGCGGATTTCCTCGAACGTCTCCACGACGTTCTCGTTCACTTTGAGCGATTCCAGGGCCTTGCGGATTTCGCCGGGCGAGGCCGGCTTGCCGAGGCGCTGCGAGATGTTCGCCACGTGCACCAGCGCCGTCGAGGTGTGCCCCTCGTTGATCTCGGCGTTCTGCACCTGGCGATTGCGGCTGCGGACGGCCTGGATGAAGTTGTCGAAATGGTCGATGTTCGGCCCGCTGAGTGTCTCCACGAGCTTGCCTTTCGGGTCGTAGACCGCGGCGCTGGAGTAGTTGCTGACGAGGTATCCCTCGGCCCCCTCGATGAAGATCGCGCCGCCTTTCTTGGGCGATGCCGTTTTGAGATTGCGGACCTCCTGGACGACCGTGATCGGACCGAAATCGTGGATCGTCATCTGGACGCTGGGCGTTTCGGCGCAGTCGTCGATGCCCACGCGGCCCCCGTAGCTGAGCACGCCCCGCCCCAGCCCCTCGAGGCCGACGATCATCCGCAGCGAGTCGACCGGGTGGACGCTGTTGTTGCCCAGCTCGCCATTGCCCCAGTCCCAGAACCAGTGCCAGTCGTAGTGGAACGATTTGCGGCGCACCGGCAGCTCCATCGGCGCCGGGCCGGCCCAGAGATTGTAGTCGATCGACGGCGGGACGGGATACTCGCCGGCCGGACCGATCGAGCCACGCGACCGGTAGGTGTAGACATGCCCCAGCTTGATCGGGCCGAGCTTGCCCGCCTTGACATACTCGGTCGCCGCGCGGTTGGCCCCCGTCGAGCGGTGCTGGGTGCCGCCCTGGCAAATCCGGTTGTGCTTGCGGGCGGTCTGGACCATCCGCCGGCCTTCGCTGACGTTGTGGCTTACCGGCTTCTCCACATAAACGTCCTTGCCGGCCTGCATCGCCCAGATCGCGGCCAGCGAGTGCCAGTGGTTCGGCGTGGCGATCGAGACGATGTCAACCGACGGATCGTCAAAGACTCGCCGCATATCCTGGACGAACTTCGGCTTGCTCTTGAAACGGGCCGCAGCCGACCCGCCGACATCGGAATCCGCGTCGCAGATATAGGTGACCGTGCAGTCCTCGCGGGAGTCGAACGCCCTGGCGTGGTCGCCGCCGCGGCCGCGGATGCCGATCACGGCGACGCTCAACCGCTCGTTGGGGCTCTTGCTTTGCGGCGCGGCGCTCTCGGCGGCAAGCACGGCGGAAGTCCCGGCAGCCGCGGCAGCCGTGGCCAGGAGGCTCTCTCGTAGAAACACTCGGCGAGTGAGGCGTGACATCAGATCTTCTCCTCAAGGAATTGGCGGGTCCATCGTCGGATGATTGCGGCGCCGGCCGGCGCCCGTCCGCTCCATGCTAACCAGTCAAGCGCGGGATGCAAATAGCCGCGAGGCCTCACCTCGTTCCCATGCGCCACCTGGTTCCCATGCGCCACCTCGTTCCCAAGCTCCAGCTTGGGAACGCTCGGTTGAAACTACCACAGCGTCAATCGTTACCTGGAAT
>JAMOAF010001067.1 GCA_023621895.1 Planctomycetota bacterium | reverse complement strand
GCGCCGGATCGCCTCGCGCCGGGACAAATGCCCTCGGTTGTCCGGATTGTGGCTTGCACTCATCGTATCACTCCTTCTCTTACTCCCATTTGACTGTCGTGCCAGGAAATCGACTTCTCCGTGTCACGTTCCACCATATATTGGTAAACAATCAATGCCGCAGAAGAAACTCGGGGCTGTTGATGAGCGCCCAGGAAAGATCGATCCAGACGTCGCGCCCCTTGACCACTCCGGCCTTGGCGTACTCCTCCGCTGCCATTACGTCAGCATCCGTGGGCAACCGCGAGAGGATCGTCAGGTAAAGCCTCTCCGCGATTTCCTTCGGTTGGCCGCCGGCGGAGAGCATCGCGGCAAGCGTCGGGCCGGTCTGGAGCTTGTTCTGTATCTGGCCCGAATTCAGCATGTGCAGCCACTGGGACGAGGCAAGCTCGCTGACACGCTCGCTTTCCATCCCCGTGGCGCGGGCAGAACGCCCGAACAGCGTCAGGAAGCTATCGGTGGTGCTCCCGTCGGCCAGCGCCACCGCGGGCATATCCTTGGGAATGTAGGTGAAGGGTTCCGGAACAGCGCTGGTGTAAAGGTCCGAACTGCCGGTGATCTGGTTCAGCACGTCGATCAGCACCTCGGCCTCCACTCGCCGCAACGAGTAGCTGGCGAAATTGGCACTCGCTTCCGGCGTTTGGACCCTCGGTATCGAGGAAAACTGGTACGTGGTCGAGGTGAAGATCAGCCGCTTCAGGTGCTTCAGATCGTAGCCGCTGGAGATCAACTCCTTCTCCAGGTGAGCCAACAGTTCGGGGTTGCTGGGCGGGTTGTCGTCCCGGATGTCGTCGGACTCGTGGATGATTCCGCGCCCCATTGCCCAGGTCCAAGTGCGGTTGACAATGGCCCTGGCAAGCCGCGGATTGTCCGGGTGAATCAGCCACTCGGCAAACACCTCGCGCGGATCGCGACTTGGCGGAATCGTTGCCTTGGCGCCGTCCGGAAAGACGGCCGCCAGCGGTCCGTTTTCGCTTAGCGGCTCGGCCAACACCTGGGGAATCTGGTTGGTGACGGTGACCGCTTCCGCCACGGAGTCGACCCCCGGCGCATTGCAGCCGGGCACGGCGGTCGAATTGAGAGGATCCCAGAAGACGATTTCCTCCTTCCACTCGCTGGTGGGCTTGTAGCCGACCTGGGAGAAGAACACGGCCATGCCGGCACGGCGGTCTTCCGGCCAAAAATCGACCCGCGCGCCCATCAACGCCAATCCCACGGCGGAGGCGATGCCCTGCGGCGTGCGGTCCTGGATGGCGCGGTAGAAGTTGACCGGGCCGACGCGGAAATTGCTCCCGCTGGAGGTGAGCAGTTCTCGGGCGAACTGGTCGTATGGCTTGTTCTGGGAAATTGATTCCCACACCCATCGGTAGTAGGCCTGGGCCGCGTTGGGCCAGAGTTTGACGGGGAACTCCGCCTTGATTCGCAGAACGTCGCTCCATTTCATCGCCCAATAATCGACATGCGCGGGCTGTTCAAGGAGGCGATCGACGAGCGCGACGCGCTTGTTCTTTTCCGCGTCCTGTATGAACGCCTTCGCCTCTTCGGCGGCCGGCAGTTTGCCCGTCACGTCCAGATAGGCGCGGCGGACAAACACCGCGTCGGAACAGAGAACCGGCTGAATGCCCAGCGCCTTGAGCTTGGCGAAGACGATTTCATCAATCCGGCCGGCCGGTTTCGGCGGATCGGGACTATCCATGACGCTCGCCACCTGCCTGGCAGCAAGCAGGCGGTACAGCTCGGCCTTGGCTTTGTTGGCCAGGGCGCGCTTGTCCTCAGCAGCCTTCATGGCGGCCGCATAGGCGGCTCGGGCCTTGTCTGCTCCCTCCTTCAACGGAGCGGCCGCCGCTTCCGCCTGCTTGGCTGCCTCGTCGTCGGCCACGTGCGTCTGCTTTGCCGCGGCGATCCGCTTCTTGAGGTCTTTGAGGGCCTCTTCAGCGGCCTTTTTCCGCGTTTCGGCCGTGGTCACGCTCTGCGCGGCGGCACTGGCCTGAATCGCCGCTTGTTCCAGCTTTTGCTGCACCGGGGCCAGTGCTGCCTTGGCCGCATCGGCTGCCTTGCGCTTCTCGGCAGCCTGCGCCGCGGCCTGCTTGCTTGCCGCATCGAGCTGGACGAGTTCCTTGGCCGCTTCGTGGGCCGCTTGGCTGGCGGCTGTCGCCGCGGCGACTTGGTTGTTGGCGGCTGCCAGGCGCTCGTCGGCCGATTTCTTCTGCGATTCCGCTTCGGCGAGCTTTTGGGCAGGGGTCGCGGCTTGAGCCTGGAGTTCGGCCAGCTTCTTCGCTGCGGCCGCGGCCTGGGCCTGCGCTTGCTGCTGCGCCTGCTGCGATTGAGTCAGGGCAGCCGCGGCATCCGCTGCCGCTCGGCGCTTTGCTGCGGCCTGCGCGGCCGCCTGTTCCTTTTCCTCCGCGTCGCGTGCAGACTGGTCGGCCGCCTCTCCTGCCGGCGGCAAAGCCATCGTGGCGGCGGCTACCTCGTTCTTGGCGTTGGCCAGGACGGCGTCGGCCTTTTTCTTCTGGTCCGTCGCCCGGCTGAGCTTGTCCTCCGCATCGGCGGCCTGGTTCTGCGCATCTTGCTGGGCTGCCTTTGCCTGGGCGAGGGCCGCCTGTGCCTCGTCGGCGGCTTTGCGTTTGGCAGCGACCTGGTCGGCGGCGGCCTTCTTTTCCTCGTCTTTCTTGGCGGCATCCGCGGAAACCGCCTTGGCATTGGCCTCGGCGTCCTGGACGGCTTTCTCAGCTGCCGCCGAAGCGGCGGTGGCGGCGGCAAACTGGGCCTTGGCACTGGCGAGCCGTTCGTCGGCCTTTTTCTTCTGCGATTCCGCTTCGGTCAGCCTTTGGGCAGCGGCTACGGCACGAGTTTGCGCGCGCATTTCATTTTGCCGAGCCCTGCGGCGAGCCGCCTTCGCGCTGTCGGCTGCCCTGCGCTTGGCATCAGCAGCGGCCCTGGCGGCCTCGGCCTCCCGATCGAGCCTGTTGGCCGCGTCGGCAGCGGCCTTCGCCGCGGCTTCAGCCTCCAGGGCGGCTTTCTCGGTCGACTCGTAAGCTTGCTGCAAGGGCAGCGCTT
>JAMOAF010000152.1 GCA_023621895.1 Planctomycetota bacterium | reverse complement strand
GGGGCGGTCCTAAGAAATGGATGACCGCGCTGGCCAATCCCAGGCGTAACTTTTCCTGGTTCCCAAGCTCCAGCGTTCTCCTGGTTCCCAAGCTCCAGCTTGGGAACCGTGGGGCGAGCGTTCCCAAGCTGGAGCTTGGGAACGAGGAGGGAGGCGGGAACGAGGGGAACCGGAACGAGGGGAAGCGGGAACGAGGGGAAACCCCTTGTCCTGGGCCGAAAATGGTTGAAAATGACAGGTTTACCCGATCCGCTCCCGTCTCTGGTCGAACATCTCCCGATGCGAATTGTCCTCTGCTATCCCGTTAAAAACCGACATATTGAGCAAATCAAGGCCGTCGCGCCGGCAGGTGCCGAGATCATCGCGGCAACTCAAGAGAGCATTCCAGAAGAGCTCTTCACCGCGGACATCTTCTGCGGACATGCGAAAGTGCCGGTCGACTGGGACGGGGTCGTCGCGGCCGGGCGGCTCCGGTGGATCCAGTCCTCCGCCGCGGGAATGGATCACTGCCTGGTTCCGTCGGTCATCGAATCCGACATCCCCGTGACCAGCGCCTCGGGCGTATTGGCCGACCAGGTGGCCGAACACACGATTGCCCTGTTGACCGCATGGTGCCGGAGTTTGCCGGTGTTTTTCCGCGCAAAGCAGCTCAGAGAGTTCATCCGCCGCCCCACCCGAGACCTGACGCGCTCGACCGTCGGCATCGTCGGTTTTGGCGGCGTCGGGCGGCGGCTGGCCGAGGTGCTTCGGCCTTTCAAGGTGCGAATCCTCGCCACCGACATGTTCCCGATGGACAAGCCCGACTGCGTCGAAACCCTCTGGCCGGCGGAGCGCCTCGACGACCTGCTGCCGGAAGCGGATTTCGTGGTCCTCGCGCTGCCGCTGAACGAAATGACTCGGGGGCTGTTCGCTGCGGAAAGATTGGCCAAGATGAAGCCCCATGCCGTGCTTGCGAACATGGCGCGCGGCCAGCTCGTGGTCACGTCCGACCTTGTGGCGTGCCTAAAGAACGGCGGGATCGCCGGCGCCGTGATGGATGTGACGGACCCCGAGCCGCTCCCGGAAAGCAGCGAATTGTGGGACCTGCCGAATGTGATCTTCACCCCCCATGTTGGCGGCCAGAGCGCCTGGCGGATCGACAACATGACCAAGTGTTTTTGTGAGAATCTGCGGCGCTGGCAAGCTGGAGAACCGCTGGTCAATTTCCTGACCGACAAGCGGCTCGGGTTTCCGATTCGGGGCGCCGGCTACCCGCTTTGGACCGACGTGGTGGAAGCCGTTTGAAGAGTCGGAATGATCGCGGGAAGCGGCGGTATCGCCGGCCGCTCAGCCGGCGCTTCGGGGGATCGTCCTGCTCTTCCTCGTTCGTGGTCGGTGGCTTACAATTGCCCTGTTCGGGAGAGGATCAACGCGGAGAGCCCGCGCGAGATTCCTGCCCGCCCGCGATCGGAGGCAAGGAACGCCGGTCTCCGCGATCGGGCCAGGGACGCTCGCATGGAGAGGCGTCGTCCGAGGAGGGCGAATGACGACAACGACATTTCCTGAAGGGAGTCCGACCCGCACTTTGGGCGGTTCGATGGTAACCGCCTGCTCCGAAGAGCTTCTTCAGCGCTACCGTGAGATCATCGATTGCCAGCGTCTGAGCTGGACCGAGCATTATCAACTGCGCAAGCCGCTGGGGTCGGGCGGGCAAGGCGTGGTCTACCTCAGCGAGCGCCGCGGGACCGACAACTTCACGTTGCCGGTGGCGATTAAAGTCTTCTCGCCAGAACGATATGAAGACGAACGTTCCTACAATGAAGCGATGGGGCGGATGGCCGGGATTGCCGCCCGCGTGGCGGAGATCCAGCAAGACAATCTGCTCGACGTGCACAACTGGGTCGACCGCCGCTGCATCCGCCTGATGGAGATGGAATGGGTCGATGGCTACGACCTTGCCCATCTGCTCCAGCCCAGGACGCTCGAGTGGCTCCAGGCCCGCGTCAGCCTCCGCCGCTGGAAGCACATCAACGAGGTGATCATCACGGCCGGGCCGGCGCAGCCGCGCGTCAAGCCGGGCGTGGCCATCGCCATCATCCGCGATTGCCTGGCGGCATTGGCCGCCCTCCATCGCCGCAACATCGTCCATGGCGACATCAAGCCGTCGAACATCATGCTCAAGCGGACGGGCAACGCCAAGATCGTCGACATCGGCTCGGCGTTTTCGCTCGACGACATCCCCGCCCGGCGGACCTGCACCCCGGCCTACGCCGCACCGGAAGTGCTCGAAGGGGGCGAGTGCAACGCCCGCTCCGACCTGGCGAGCCTGGGCTACGTGCTCGTCGAGATGTTGGCCGGGCTGCCGCCGTTCGACGGCCGGACCGGATACCGGGAGTTGCTGGAGGCGAAACGGTTCCTCGCCCAGCGGCTTCCCTACCTGCTGCCGGAGGCGGTGATCTCGAGCGAACTGTTGATGAGTTTTCTCCGCCAACTGATCGCGCCCGACCCGATGCGGCGGTTCCCCAGCGCCGAGGCCGCGGACGTGCTCCAGGATGGCGCCGCGGCCTTTCACCGCCAATTGGTGATCGGCGATCTGGCAAGCGAATACGACCATGAAATGCGGCTCTGGCTCGAGGAATTGGAGGACATGACTTAACCGCCCCCGCGCGCGTAGAACGGAATTTATTCCGTTGACCGCAAAACGGAATCTCCCCGTGCCTCTCAAGCCCCTCGCTTGGGAACCTCCCCGTGCGAACCAGGATGCCGCCAGGCCGCTGCTTCCCGTGCTTCCCAAGCTCCCACGATCCGGTAATTCCCAAGCGCCCGCCTGGGAACCTCCCCGTATGGATCAGCGCGCCGCCAGGCCGCAGCTTGGGAAGCCGGGGGGAAAATCCGCCGCCGGCTCGACGGCGTGAAGAATTGGATGGAAAGAGGAAATCCCGTGCGTGTACTGCTGGCCTTTCGCGTTTTTTTCGTCGTCTTGTTCAGCCGCCCGCGAGCCGAGCGGATCGCGGCGGAACTGGAAGCAGCCGCGGCCCCCAAGCTGCCGCCGCCGGCGCGGCCCGCCGAGCGCGCCGCGCCCGCTCGCAGCGAGGCAGTGACACTGCTCGCGGCTTT
>JAMOAF010000928.1 GCA_023621895.1 Planctomycetota bacterium | reverse complement strand
GAGCCTCGCTCGTCCGGCCGTGGTTTGATCGTGCGAGGGAAACCCGTGGCCGGCTTCAGCCGGCCGGACCGTGCCCCCGGCTTGAGCCGGGGGAAGGCGGACTCCGCAACTCTTCTGCTCTCCCGCAGCCGGCTTCAGCCGGCTTTCTGCTGTGAACGCAACCCGCCGGGAGCTCCCGAAAAGCCGGCTGGAAGCCGGCTCGCGCAGAAGAGGCGGAAAAAGTGTCGCCGGGCGGGTTAAACTAGGCCACGTATGGGCGGGTTAAAACCGGCCAGTTTTCCTTCCTTCCATATACAGCATCGCACAGCTTCTCGGCAAGTCCGATTGCCGCAGGCATCGCTTTCCCGATCGGTCTTGTATACCCTGAAGCCGCCTGGTGAAGCGGCGTCCGGCCCGGCGGGGACGCAACCGGACAAGGAATAACCAGGCCGACGGTGCGCCAACGGCGCGAGCCCCGCTTGCTCATCCGCAGGCGGGGTTGTTTTCGGCTTCCTTCTTCCCGCCCTTTGGACACCGGAGCCCATGCCTCCCAAAATCCCGGGGTCTGGGGCAGAGCCCCAGCGCTACGCGTCGTCCGCCGGTCCGGCCGAGCCCCCTCTCTCCGGCCGAGCCGGCCGGCCCGCCCGATCCTTCAGCCGATAGCTTTTCCCGGTGATCGTGATGACGTCCGCGTGGTGCAGGAAGCGGTCCAGGATGGCCGTCGCGGACGGAACGTCACCGATCAGCTTGCCCCAGTCCTCCAGCGGCCGGTTCGAGGTCATCATCGTCGATCGGTTCTCGTATCTACGCATGATGATCTCAAAAAGGTACTCCCCGGACCGCTTGGGCAACTGTTTCATCCCCATGTCGTCCACGATCAGCAGGTCGGGCTTGAGATACCGGGCCAGCACCTTCTCGTCACCGCCCAGGGCCTCGTCATGCAGGAAGTCCCGAACGACATCGAAGATCGAGCGGTACAGGACCGTGTGCCCCACCTTGATGGCCTGATACCCGATGGCCTGCACCAGATGGCTCTTGCCCGTGCCCGGCGGGCCGAGCAGCAACAGGTCGCGACGTTCCCGAACGAACCGGCAGGTCGCCAGGTCAAAGACCTGCTTCCTCCGGATCGACGCATTGAACGAGAAGTCGAAGTCCTCCAGGGTCTTGGGCTCCCGGAAGTCGGCCGCCCGGACGCGGCGGGCCAGCAGGCGATCCCCCCGGACGGCCAGCTCGTCCTGCAGGATGAGTTCCAGGAACTCCGCGTGATTCAGGCCGTTCCCCGCGGCTTCCTGGAGCCGCACGTCCAGGGTCTGGGCCAGGCCGGACAGTCGAAGCTTCTTCAATGCCTTCTGCAGCGTGTCATTCATACCGTTTGCTCCTCAAATGCGGTGTGAACCAGTCGGCCGTACTCGGCCATGGACCGGATGATGGGGTGCTCGTCCAGGAAGGCGAACCACTCCTGGCGATCCCCCTGACGTTGGATCAGTTGGCGGACGGTACGGAGGCGATACGCCCCGTGGCGGCAGGCCGTCTCGCACGCCTGCTCGATGGCGCCGGCCGGATGCCGCCGGGCCAGGCTCAGCAACCCCATCAGCGGGCGAACGCCTTCGATGCCCCGTTGTAGGATCATCTGCTCGGCCCACCGGCCGGTATGCGGACCGACGAGACGAGCCTTGCCCAGGTGGTACGCGGTCCCGCGCTCGATGCCGGATCGTTTGTGGTCATGGATGTGCCGGTCCTGGGTGCTGAATCGCCCCGGTTCCTGCCGGGCGTGAATGCAGATCTGCTCGAAGCGCGCGTTGAAGATGCGGACGACGTGAGAGTCCCACCGCGCCCAGACCTCGCGGCCCAGGTACTCCGGCGGCACGGAGTAATACGCCTTGGCTACCTCCACGTGGCCGTCGCGGTTGACCTTCCGCCGGCCCTCCTGGAAGCACGGGAACCGCTCGACCGGCAGCGGAAGCAATGCCGCCCGTTCGACCTCCTCGAAGCACTTCTTCACCTGCTTCTGTGTGGTGCCGTGGATCCGGGTGTCCGCGATCTGGGTCTCCCAGGCCAGCAGGTGGCGGTTCTGCTCGGACAGGCTGGGGAACGTCCGGCCCTTCAGGGCGTTGTCCTGCGCGTAGCCCACGATCCGCTCGACCTTGCCCTTGTGACGTGGCGTTCGCGGGCGGGTGGGCAGGAGGACCGTGCCGTAGTGCTCGCAGAAGGATCGGATTTTGGGGTTGAGGGCGGGGTCGTACCAGTCGGCCTTCAGCACGGCCGCCTTCAGGTTGTCGACCACCAGCGTCCGGGGCACGCCGCCGAAGTGGCGGAAGGCGTTCTCCAGGCACCGGATGAACTCGTCGGCGGTCTGGCGGAAGACGGCCTCGCTGTAGCCCTTGCGGGAGTGGCTCAGCACCATGCGGAAGACGTGGGTGCGCCGCCGCCGACCGTCCGGACCGACGATTGGCGCCCCGGTGCCGAAATCGACCTGCGCTTCTTCCCCGGGCGGACACTCGATCCGCCGGAAGGGCAGGGGTGTCGCCGATCCCAATCGCCGGATGAACCGCTTGACGCTGTCGTAGCTGCCCGCAAACCCGTGCTCGGCCGCCAGATCCTGCCAGATGCGTTGGGCCGACAGGCCCTGTTGGAGGGCCTTGAGGATCACCTCGCGGAACGGCTCACATCGGCTGGGCGGCCCCGACGTTGGCGGGCCGGGCGCGCCGGACCCGGGGGGCGGGTTTGGCCGGTTTTGGGCGTCCGAGCCGGGGGGCGGGTTTGGCCGGTTTTGGCTGGCCGAATCCTGCTCCACGTACCGCTTGACCGTGTCCCGGTGGATGCCGAGTTCCCGGCCGATTCGTCGGTACGACCAATTGTGTCGCCGGAGTGCGTGGATTGCCTGCACGTCTGCCATCTTGAGGTGATTTGCCATTCGGGCCTCCTGCCCACACGGGGCGCAGGAAGCCATTACGGCAAATCACCCACTCCTCAAGATGGCCGGTTTTCACCCGCCCGCTCCTGGCCGGTTCTGCCCGCCCGGCGACACCCAGGCCGACTGAACCAGCACATCAGCTACTTCGCGATATCGGGAATTTGGTCTGAAGGAACGATGTCGTGCCGGGAAACTACGACAACACT
>JAMOAF010000884.1 GCA_023621895.1 Planctomycetota bacterium | reverse complement strand
TGATAAATCATGTCACCACCCATTAACCAAACTGTACCTGAGATATTGGAAGGAAGCAAAGCCTGGCGGAGCGATGGGAAAGAGTCTCGCCGACTGGAAACTGCACCCAAACAAGCCATGCAGAACGATACGGAAAAAGGTGTGGCACTGCGCCCATTGGGCTGAGCCTCGTTGGCTGTCTGCGCGTGAACTTGCAGTCCTGGCATCTTTTAGCACATCGTTTCGCTGGATAGATGAGACATCCGCGGCACAACGTATCGGCAACAGCGTACCCCCTAATCTAATGCATGCGATTGCCGAGCACATCAAGGCACAACTTCTCAAAATAGCGTGAAACGGCCACGGACCACGTCCCGAATGAATGGCACGCAAACCCGCCAAGAAGGCTACGACCGCAAAGAAGGCTACGGCTGCCAGGAAGGCCGCCAAGCCATCGGTCGCATCGACCACCGCGACCGCTCCGGCCGGGCCTTCGCTCGACGACCTCCGGCAGGCGGACAAGAAGCTTGCCGAGCAGAGGAAGCGGTTGCGGGCGGCAATGGCCGTCAAGGGTGGATTGACGCGGCACGGCGGACTATCACACAACGACGCCGAGCGGGAACGCCGACGCCAACAAACCCGCGCCGCTCAAGACTGCTCGCCGATTCCGACGCCGGAAGTCGAAGACCCCAAGCGCCGGGCGGCTTGTGCGACCGACCTCAAGCGATTCTGCGAGACGTACTTTCCGGCCGCAATCTCCCTCTCCTGGTCGCATGACCACCTCAAGGTAATTGCTCGCCTTGAACGCGCCGTCCGCTCTGGTGGCCTCTTCGCTCTGGCCATGCCGCGTGGGTCGGGTAAATCCACCCTATTCCGCACGGCTGCCGTCTGGTCGATTCTCTACGGCTACAACCGCTACGTCTGCCTGGTGGCCGCTACGCAGAAACGCGGCGAGGAGCTGCTCGACGCGATCAAGACGGCGCTCAGATTCAACGACCCGCTCTGGCAGGATTTCAAGCGCGAGCTCCATGCCATCCGCCAGCTAGACGGCGAGCCGCGACGTTGCCGCGGCCAGACCTTCGAGGGTGAATCCACCCAGATCGAATGGGGTGCCGAGAAGATCGTATTCCCGACGATTCCCGGCTCGCTCGCCTCCGGCGCCGTCCTGACCGGCTGCGGCCTGACCGGCGGCGAGATTCGCGGCCAGTCGCACACCGGGCCTGATGGCCAGACCGTTCTGCGGCCTGACCTCGTACTGATCGACGACCCGCAGACCCGCGCGTCTGCGCGATCGCAAGCCCAGAGCAAAGAGCGGTGGGAACTGCTCAACGGCGACGTGCTGCTCATGTCGGGGCCGGGGCAAAAGCTCTCCGGCTTGGCCGCCGTGACGGTGATCGAGCCAGAGGACATGGCCGAGCGCCTGCTCAACCGTGACGCCTCGCCGGACTGGCAAGGCGAGAAAATGAAGATGCTCTATGAGTTTCCGTCGAACACGGACCTCTGGGAGCAGTACGCGGAGATTCGCCGCGCGAGCCTGCGGGGCGGTGGCGACGGCGCAGAGGCGACCGAGTTCTACCGCGAGCATCGCGAGGCGATGGACGATGGCGCGATTGTCGCATGGCCGGAGCGGCACCGTGGCGATGAGCTATCCGGCCTCCAGCACGCGATGAACCTGCTGATCCGCGACCGGCCAGCGTTCATGGCGGAATGTCAGAACGACCCGGAGCAAGAAGACGCGGACCTGGTGCGATTGCGTGCCGACGACCTGGTCAAGCAAATCAGCGGCGTGCAGCGCGGGAGCTTCGCCGCCGAGCGCGAGAAGCTGACCGCCTACATCGACGTACACGACCGGCTGCTCTATTGGGAGGTGGCCGCCTGGTCTCAGGGGTTCGCCGGCGACGTGGTGGACTACGGCACCTATCCACGCTTGCGGAGCCGCTATTTCAACATGCGGGGCGCGCGCCGCACGCTCAAGATGGTGGCGCCGCCCGGCAGCGACGACGACGCGGCAATCCTGGCCGGCTTGCGAGCGCTCACCGACGAGCTGCTCGGCCATGCGTGGATTCGTGCCGACGGCGCCGCGATGCAGATCGACGTGCTGCTGATCGACATCGGCTACAAGCCGGACTTGATTCGGCAGCTCATCCAAGTATCGTCTCACGCTAACCGCATCTGGCCATCGAAGGGCGAAGGCATCACGGCGGCGATGAAGCCATTCAGCGAGTACCGGATTGAGGCGGGCGCGAAGATCGGCGACTACTGGCGTATCCCGCCAGTCAAGGGGGCCAAGCAAGTACGGCACGTCCACATCGACACGAATTTCTGGAAGACATTTTCACACCAGCGTCTTGCGATTCCGCTTGGCGGCGCCGGCTGCATGACTCTGTTCGGCAAGGACAGCGAGCTACACCGGCTCTGGGCCGAGCACGTCGCGGAGAGCGAGTATTTCGTGCCGACCGAGGGCCGCGGCCGTGTCGTGCATCAATGGATGCTACGGCCGCACAAGCCAGACAATCACTGGCTTGACTGCCATGTCGGCTGCCATGTCGGGGCCTCGATGCTCGGCATCGACCGTGAAAGCACGGTCCCGCGGCCACAACGGAAGCAGGTGAAACTATCGGAACTCCAACGCCAAAAACGTGCGGCAAGGAGCCGCTGATATGAGAGCGGACGGACGCGAAACGAGTGAGCGCAGACAGCCAGGCATTGCTTGTCCGCGGTGCGGCTGCCGCGACCTGCGGGTGGTTTACACTCGGCATCAACGCGGTGGCCGGATTCGCCGGCGGCGCGAATGTCGGCACTGTGGCCGGCGGATTACGACGGATGAGAAGCCGCTCGGCGGCTGACGGTTACATATGCGTAACAGTTTCGCATTGGTGGCACGAATACCCTTGTCAGAGTGCTGAGGCGGCACCAAGATAACGTCAGACGCGGTGGCCGATCACCATCGTGGTGGATACTTCTCCTCGAAGGCCGTCTGGGGCCAGACACCCACATGTCTGACAAGACACCGATCGAATCGGCTATCGAAGAGAACGCCCAGGGCGTGGCCGACACGACCAACGCCGCCGGCGAGCGGGTGAAGCTCCATTCGCTCACGGAGCAGATTGCCGCCGACGAGTATCTCGCACGCAAGGCCGCCGCTCGTTCCGGCCGGCTGCCGATCCGCTTCGTCAAGATTCGTCCCCCGGGAGCCGTCTAGTCGTGGCCACGCTCACGCGCACACTCTCGATCCTCGATGCAGACGGCCGGCCGTTTCGCCGCTCCGTCTCGACGCAGGCCGTGCGCGGCAGCTACGACTCGGCGAAGACGACGGTTGACGATGTGCGCCACTGGGAGCACATCGACGCACTCTCGGCCGACGCCGCCAATTCTCCGGCGGTGCGAAAGCGGCTCCGCGAGAAAGCGCGTCTGGAGGTTGCCAACAACGGCTGGGCTCGCTCGATGGTTGATACCCTCGCTCACGAGGTTATCGGCACCGGTCCCCGTGTGCAGGTCTTGAGCGGCAACCCGGATGCTGACGAGTGGATCGAAGATCAATTCGAGCGATGGGCCGCGGAGATCAACCTCGCTCGCAAGCTACGCACGATGAGGAAAGCGAAGGCGCAGGACGGTGAAGGGATCGCACTATTCCACAACAACCCCTTGCTCCGCGGCGACGTGCAGTTAGACCTGCGGCCGCTTGAGACGGAACAGTTGGCCACGCCTGGAATCCTGCTCCGATCAGACCAGATCGACGGCATCGACCTGGATGAAAACGACAACCCGGTCCGGTACCACGTGCTGAAGTACCATCCCGGCGGCGAGCAGTACGGCGCGAGCTTCCACGAGGAAATCACACCGGCTCCGAGCGTCGGCGAGGTGATTCACGTCTTCCGCCGCGACCGACCAGGACAACATCGCGGCATCCCTGAACTCACGCCGGCGCTGCCGATTTTCAGCCGCCTCCGTCGCTACACGTTGGCCGTGCTGCAATCAGCGGAGAACGTGGCCGAGATCACCCTATTACTCAAGACCCGGCACCCTGAGGACGGCGGCGCGATCCTGAGCGGGACCACGCAGAGCGAGCCGAGCGAGTACACGCCGTTCGACGTGTTCGACATCGAGCGAGGGATGATTTCTGTCTTGCCGGCGGACACGGACTTGTACCAGCCGGACCCCAAGCAACCAAGCTCGACGCACGCAGAGTTTATCAAGACCAGTTTGGCCGAGGCGTTCGCCTGCGTGTGTATGCCCTACTCGGTCGGTGCTGCCGATTCATCCGACGAGAATTTCGCATCCGGCAAGCTGACCCGCCTGGGATTTAAGCGCGCCGTGCGAATCGAGCGCGACCTCGACTGGAATCCCGAGGTCCGCCACATCTTCGCCGAGTGGTGGCGCGAGAAACGCTATGCCGTCCCCGCGGGACTACAGGCCGGCGTGCGGCCGTTCAACGAGTGGGTCGTCGTCATTTTCTGGGACGGGACCGAGGA
>JAMOAF010000746.1 GCA_023621895.1 Planctomycetota bacterium | reverse complement strand
AGCCTGCGGCCCGCCCCGGCGCTGTCTTCCCGCGCCGAGACGAACGGAGGATCGAACTGCACGTTGCGACTGGTGCGAACCTGGAATCCGCGCAGGCTCAGCAATACACCGAGTCAAGGGTGGCTTGCCCGGCAAAGGCGTGCATCCGTCTTGGCAGGTCTCCGCCCCCTTACCGCTCCTTTCCGACGGTCTCCGCGGCGCGTTCCGCGTACAGCTTTTTGAGCATTGCCACGGCGGCGTCGACGAGCATCTCGCCGGAGCCCTCGGCGACCCGCGCGCTGACGACCTCGTAGTTGCCCTGCGTGTAGGCGCGCCGCGTGGGGATGTAGCCGACGGAGCCGTTGGCCAGCTCGGCGACGATCGTGTGGGCAAACGGCGAGTCTTGCTTGATCGCCAGGCCGATCTCGACGAAGATTTCGCCGGGCAGCGACACCCAGGCGATGTCGTTGCCCAGTGCGATCACCTGGACTTCCACCTCGCGGGGCTTGCCCTGCTGGCGCTCGACATCGAGGACCTTGTACGCCTGAACCTGCTCCAGAAAGGACGGCGGTTTGGCCTTGGGATCCCGCCGCCGCTCGACAACGCGATTGGCCTCCTCGATGTCCTTCGCGGTGATTTCCGGCAGCGGCAGCGGGACGACCGCGCTGGTGGCCCGCAGGGGGCCGGCCGCCACCGGCGCGAGCGACGGCCATGCTCGGAGGACGGCGGCGGTGAGGATGATGCCCATCCGCGAGGCGTTCTCATGGCCCGACTGCGGCTGCGCCCACCGGACGTTGATGTGGTTGATGTCGCCGCAGCACCCGTTCGTCCACAGCGTGACGAGATCCGGTCCCTTGACCTCGGCCATCAGGCGCGAGAAGACGCCGGGCAGGTCGGCCGAGATCATCAGCCCGCCGATGTTGTCGAGGTGCACCGCATGGTTCACGTAGAGAGCCAGCGGTTTGCGGGCCTTGTCGTCCGTCTCGAAGAAGACGATCGGCACCTCGGGATCGATCGGGCCGGCCGGCTTGACGACTTGGGGGTTCAGCTTGCCGGGGTTCCAGCCGACCGACCCATCGCGCATGTGGTAGCGGCGGTTGAAGGCGATCGAGTCCTCGCGGCCGCGGGTGGCCAGCGCTCGTGCCGGCGCGAGTTTGCCGTGGGCAAGGGCGACGGCCTCGGCGATCTTGGCCGGCAGCGAGGCGCGATAGGCGCGCGACTTCTCGGAGGCGCCGCCGAAGTCGGCCTCGCGGACGCCGCGCCCGGCGAGCACCGGGCCGGTGTGCGAATGCGTGGCGCTGATCATCACCGAGCCGCCGGCGATGCCGGTCGCCTTTTCGGCGAGCGCGCGGGCCTCGCCGACCATGTCTCGAGTGGTGCTGATCAGATCGAGCGCGACCAGGGCGGCCTTGCTCCCGCCCGATTCCAGAACGATCGCCTTGGCGAACAGGTCGTCGTGGACGCCGTCGGCCGCCCGCTCGTGGTAGTAGCCCGCCATCGGCGTGCCTTCGGGCGGAGTGATCACAACTGCCGCGGCGCCGATCCGAAGCGCCCCCTCTTGGGCGATTGCCACGGTCGGCAAAAGCACGGCCGCCAAGAGCGCCATTCCTGCCATCGCCAATATCCGGAATCGCCGTCTCATGCTTCTTCTCCTGCGAGGATCGGTGGAAGGTTCGTGTGCCATTCCCTCTGACTATACCGGGTCCGGGTGGGGCTCGCAAATCCGCTTGCGCCGACCAGGCCCTGATTAATTGACCGGGCCGCGAACACGGGCTAGAATCGGCCCGGTCAATCGGCGCCGGGTGCCCGCCGTCTTGGGGTTCATTGTTGACCGGAGAGAAGAAAAGGGGATCGCGATGAAACAGCAAGGAACATCTCGCGGCAGGCGCTGGCTGGCAGTCCAGGTTGCCGCCGCGTGCCTTTTGGCGGCCGCCTGTTCAAACGCCTGGGGGCAGATGCTCGACCGGACCGATACCCGGGTCCAGACGACGCTGAAAACCGGCTGGAAGCTCCTGGGAACGATCCGGCCCCGCAGCGTTGGGGAGATTCCCGCCGGGCAGAATTGGGCGCTGGGCTGCGAGACCCTTTGCCGCGATTACATCTATTGGGACACCTACAAAGACTACGTTGTTCCGCTGGGGATCAAGACGATTCGCCTGCAAGGCGGCTGGGCCAAGACGGAAAAGGTCCAAGGCGTTTATGATTTCGCCTGGTTGGACTACGTGATCGACGATGCCCTCTCCAAAGGCCTGGAAATCTGGCTGGAAACCGACTATGGCAATCCGATTTACGAGGGCGCCGGAACGGCCGACCTGGGCGCCGGCTTTCCCACTTCTGAAGTTGGGCTGGCGGCCTGGGACCGCTGGGTCGAAGCCCTCGCGACCCGAAATCGGGACAAGGTCAAGAAATGGGCGATGTGGAACGAGCCGGACATCGGCGTCAGCAAGACGCCCCGGATGATCGCCGAGTTCAACATGCGCACCGCGGGAATCATCAAGCGGGTCATCCCCGACGCGAGAATCGGCGCCTTGTCGCTGGCCCGCATCGATCCAAAGTACCTGGACGCCTGCCTTAAAGTGATCGCCGACGCGGGCAAGCTGGACCTGTTCGAATGGGTGATCTATCACGGATATACGAAAAACCCCGACGACGCGTATGCGAACGTCGAGAAGATGAAGGAGGTTGTCGGCAAGTACCGGCCACGGTTGAAAATGTGGCAGGGCGAAAACGGCTGCCCGTCCGAAAGGGCGACGAAGTTCGCCCTCTCCGGCCACGATTGGTCGGAACTGACCCAGGCGAAATGGAACACCCGCCGGATGCTCGGAGACCTCGGGCACGACTCGATCTCGTCCGTCTTCACGATCTGCGATTTCGACCATGCGGGCCGCGAGATCAACCGCAAGGGCCTGCTGAAGATCAATGACAAGCGAAGCCTGGCCAAGGTCAAGACGGCCTACTATGCGGTCCAGAATGTCGTCTCCGTCTTTGACAACAACCTCGTCCGCCAGAAGGACTATTCCTGCACGATCCAGTGCGAGCAGCCGATCACCTGGTTTGCCTATCGCAACGAGGCGTCCGGCTGCGACGTTTTGGTCTTCTGGAACGGCACGACATTTCCCCT
>JAMOAF010000948.1 GCA_023621895.1 Planctomycetota bacterium | reverse complement strand
CGTCTTGCGGCCGAGGTTGTCGAACGTGTAGCTCGTGGCATGGTTGAGTGGATCGGTCTGGGAAGTCATTCTTCCCAGGGCGTCGTAGCCATAGGCGGTCACGATATCGTCGGTCTCGGCCGAGGAGTCGTCGTCCTGGCCGATGATCCGCACCGAGCGGCTCACGCGGCCGTGGGCATCGTACTCCGTCTTACTCACCCGTGCAAACGACGAGGCGGCGTTGGTCTCTGTGACGTGCGTCGTCTGCCCAGTGGCGTCGTAGGCGTAATCGACGACCAGGGCCGGGTTGTTGCCCCCGTTGTCCGGGTCGGGCTGGGTGATCTTGACCAATCGGCCGAGATTGTCGTAGGTCCGGGTCGTTGCATAGCCTTCCGGGTCGAGCGTCTTCCATACGCGGCCGGCGTGGTCGTAGACGGTCTGGCTGACAGCGTCCTCGCGGACGACATAGACCGTGTCGGCGACGATCTTTTTGCCCGAGGTGCTGGAGAGGTTCGACAACTCGATGATGATCGTGCCCGCCGTGGCGGTGAAGACGCCGTCGAGCCGCTGGAAGTCTTTCGCCGCGAAGTCGATCGGCTGGAGTACCGAGTTCCGCGCCGCGCCGGGCGGCTGCGTCATGTCGACCGTTTCGGTCCAGATCGGCGTCGTGCCGGTCGAGCCGGCGTAGATCTTGATGCTGGCATCTTCCGCGTTGCCGGCATCGGCCGTCCAGGTGAGGAAGACGCCATAGTCGTCGCCCACGGTCAGGCCGCCAAACGTCCAGGTGGCTGCGGCCGTGGCCGAGTCGGTCACGGTGGTGGCCACGCGCTCGGTATCAAACAGGCCCTGATTGCTTCCGTCGGACCAGGCGCCCGTCTCGGCGTAGGCGCGGGCGCGGTTGTGCACGAGGCCGCCGCGGTAGGCGGCCGTCTGCCGGCCGAGCGTGTCGTACTGGAACGTGGAGACGGAGAGGTCCGGCGCGATCGCCGCGGTGAGCTGCCCCGCGCCATTATAGTGCGAAGATGAGACCGGCGCGGCGAGCGAGCCCGCCCCGTCCGGGTCGGGCTGGGTGACTTTCACCATTCGCCCAAGGGCGTCGTAGGCGTAGGTCGTCTGATTCCCCAGGGCGTCCTTGGTCGCAGTCAGCAGCCCCTGGCTGTTGTAGACCGACTGGCTCATCGGGGCCTTGCGCACGAGATACACCGCGTCGGCGACCACGGTCTTGTCGGCCGTGCCCGTGAGGTTCGAAAGCTCGACGATCAGCGTCGATTTCCCCACGGTGACGCCCGAGCCGAGTCTTTCAAACGGCCGGCCGCTGAAGGGGACCACCAGGTGGTCGCGCGGCGCGTCATGTCGCACGCTTATTCCTCCTTCATGGATCCCCAGATGATGTCCCCCGCAGGCTGGTTCTCAAGGACCGTTCCGCTCTTCGCCGACCAGTCCAACGCGGCCTGCCGCAACTGCTCGTTGCCGCAATGGAAGTAATCCAGGGCAAGTTGCTTGTTATCGGACGCCAGCAACGCATCCCTCAGTTCGGCGGCAGTGTTGTCTCCGTAACCGATGCGAATCAGGCAACGGGCCGCGTAGATCTGCCGCTGCGGCGAGCGGCCGTGCAGGTCGGCCAGTAGTACGCGTCTCGTCCGCGGCCAGAGGGCCATGAGGTCGTCCCGAGCGCCGATCAGGACAAAGTAGCGGATTGCTTCGTCCGGGCTCTCTGGCAGCCGGTACCGGGCGATCAATTCGGCGAACACGCGCTGCCCTGCATAGGTTGCGCGATCCGGGTCGACGAGCATCGCCACCAGTTCATCGTCGGTCATCTTGGCGAACGGACCGTGAACTTCGCGGTCTTTTTGGTTTGTTTCGGGACGCGGGCGGCTGAGCTCTGCAACGACTCGCGCCGCTTGGGCATGGAGCGGATCGGACGGATTCCGTGCGATCTGGAGCACGGCGGGAATAATCGCCGGATTGCCGATCCAGCGCAATGCCTCCAGCAGGTCGCGCCGCGTTGGCTGCCCTGGCGTCGTCGTCAATGGCGATCCCGCGGCGTTCTCCGTCTTCTCGGCAGACTTGAGCTTATCGATATTCTTGACTTCCGCAGCCCGCTCGCCGATGCGCGTAAGCATGGCCGCCAGATCCGGCGCAGCCTCTTTGCCTTTCATGCGTTGAAGCGCCAGCACCGCCGCCAGACTTGCATCCTTATCGTCCAGCAGCCTTACCAGCGGAGCGACGGCCCGCCGGTCGCCGAGATCGCCCAAACCATGGGCGGCAAACCGCCGAACGACCGCGTCTTTGTGCGCCAGAGCGGCAATCAGCGGTTCCAGCGCGCGGAGGTCTTGGAGTTCGCCGAGGGCAAAGGCCGCGGAAGCAGCAACACCCTTGTCCTTAAGGAGGGGAATCAGCGCCTCGACCGCCCTGGGATCGCGGACCGCCGCTGCACCGAGCGCGTAAGCGGCGCAGCCGCGCATCGCGTCACTTCCGCTCGCGAGAATCGCCAGCAAGCGATCGGTCGACCGGAAGGACCAGACAATGGCAACACATTGGCCGCAACCCGCCCGACGAAACTCTTCATCTGCTCCCTCGAAAATTCGGTCTGGCGGCTGGTCAACGAGAGAGAAGTGGCCACCTGCCATTCGGGAGCGGTATAGTGTATTCACAAGAGTCTCTGCGCTTCGCGGATGACCGCAGTTGGCAAGTGCGCGGCTCGGTTGGATTGCTACAACGTTGCGATTCTTGGAGATCGCTGCCGAAAGCAGGGCAATAGCTTCGTCGCTGCCGATTCTCGCGAGCGCCACAACGGACTTGCTATACAGCTCTGGGGACCCTTCCGTCATGGTGGACTCCAGGGCCGGAACCGCACGAGGATCACCAAGACGACCAAGCCCTTCAATCGCAGCGCTTCGCACGAGGTCGTCCTCGTTCCTGTCCAGGGCGCGCCGCTTGAGTACACTCAGTCCGCGACGCTCGCCGATCAACCCCAGAGCCTCGCAAGCTTGCCGTCGTGTCCATACGGGCTTTGCCTCCGCCAGTTGCGAGATCGCCGGAACCGCGTCGCGGTTACGCAATGCGCCGAGGGCATCAACGACGGCAGGGGATGGCGATTTGCAGAGCTGCGACAGCAAGAAGGTT
>JAMOAF010000687.1 GCA_023621895.1 Planctomycetota bacterium | reverse complement strand
AAAGGTGGAAATACTTGGTTCCGCCGGGCCGGTAGGAAAAGACGATCTTGCCGCCGTCGTGGTGCACCGCCGGGTCGCGAACCGAGCCCTGCGGGTCGTCCACCAGGACGCGGATCTGGCGGGTGCGGAGATTGATCTTGCAGAGCTTCGCCCCGCCCGGGGCATACATCATCTGATCCGGCTTGAGCGACCAGTGGCCGAAATTGGCGTAGTAATGGCCGTCGCTGTACATGTTTCGGACGGCGAAGACGACCTCCTCGGCGCCGCCCATCGCCTCCAGGGCCTTGGAGAGGAGACCGGCTGCCGGCGTCGCCTCTCGGTTCTCCTTTCCGTCGCCCTGGGCCATCGCCGGCCCGGGCACCGCACTTGCCGCCCAAACAGGACCAGTCCACGCCGCGCCGCGCGCCGTGAGCATCGCGAGCATCACAAGCCAGACTGCCGGAGTTCGAAGTCGCATGGGTTCCTCCCTCATGATGAGTGTCTGTTCTGGCGGGATCCGTGGGCCTTGGCGAACCGAGTGCGGAATTCGGCTCATAGCCACAGCCCCCCGTCGATAAAGATCGATGTGCCGGTGATATACCGCGCCGCGTCGGATGCTAGAAAAGTGACCGTTGGAGCGATGTCTTCCGGTTCGGCGATGAATCCGGCGGGGATTTTCTCGATCACCTTGGCTTCGTACGCGGGGTCGGCGAGGACCTTCCGGTTGATGTCGGTCCGCGTCGCGCCCGGGCAAACGTTGTTGATCGTGATTCCGTGGCGGCTATACGATTTGGCCATCTCGCGCATCATCAGGGCCATGCCGCCCTTGCTCATCCCGTACAGGGCCGAGAACCCCGTGGGCGTCAGCTCGTGGAGCGACGAGACGTTGATCACCCGCCCCCAGCCGGCGTCGCGCATCTTTCGCAGCGCCCGTTGCGCGCAGAAGAAGGCGCCTTTCAGGTTCGTTGCCATCACCGCGTCGTAGGTTGCCTCGTCGAAGTCGCAGACGTCGGCGCGCGGTTCGATCCCCGCGTTGTTGACGAGGATGTTGACCGGGCCGGAGCTGGCTTCGGCGGCGTCGAACATCCGATCGATGTCGGCCTTCTTGGCCACGTCCGCCTGGATCGCCGCGGCGCGGCGGCCCATCGACTCGATCTGCCGGGCGACTTCTTCGGCCTGCTCCCGGCTGCGGTTATAGTTGACGACCACGTCGGCGCCGGCCCTGGCCAGATCGAGAGCGATCGCTCTTCCGATCCCGCGGCCCGCGCCGGTCACCAAGGCAAGCTTTCCCGCCAGCGAGTTCATGGCAATTATTCCCCAGTTACTTCTTCGGGTACGAAGTCGCGGTGGAAGAACCGGTGCAGGCCCACCAGCGCCGCGATGCCGCCCAAGATATAGGCGACTCCCAACAGCGTGATCCCCGCGTCGAGCCCCCAGGGCTTCTTCATCGCGCCCAGCAAGTAGGGCGCGGCCGCCCCGATGATGAAGCCAAAGCTCAACACCAGTCCGACCATCGACGAGCGGTAGCGCGGCGCCGTCACGTCGAACGGCGCGGCGAACAGGTTCGAGTCGTAAACACCGCGGAAGATGCCGTAGAGCCCCGAGGCCACCAGGCAGACCGCCAGCGTGTTGGCGTGCGCCATCCAGATCAGGAACGGGGCGCTCAACAGGAGGCCGATCCACTCGAAGTCCATCCGGGCGGCCTGGCGGCGAATCACCAGCCGATCGGAGAGATGCCCGCCGACCAGCACGCCCAACGCCGAGGCCGCGTAATGGACCGAGAGGGCCCAGAAACTGGCCGCCGTCAGGCTCAACTCGAACTTCTCGTGGAGGAAAGTCGGCATCCACGTCAGGTAGCCGATGTTGGCGAAAACGTGGCAGGCGAACGACACCGCCAGGCACATCACCGTCGGCTTTCCGGCGAGGTACTTGAGCACTTCGCCCACCGGCGGGCGTCTCGGCGCGCCTTCCGCGTCTCGCGGCTGGGGCGTGTCTTCCATGCGAAACACCATCCACAGCGCCCAGGCGACTCCCAGGCCGCCAAACAGGTAGAAGGCGTTCCGCCAGCCGAACAGCTCGCCCACGTACGCGCCCACGAAGCTGATCGCCACGCCGACGTAGTTGGCCGTCTGGTGAATTCCCATCGCCAAGGCGCGCGTCCGCTGGTGCAGTTGGCCGATCAGCGAGTTGGCCGACGGATAGTAGAAGGCTTCCCCGGCGCCGGTTGCCAGCCCCCGGAAAACGATCAGCCCGATAATCCCGCCGGCCAAACCGGTCAGGAGCGTGGCGGTGCTCCACACGAACAGGGCCACGATGATCACCCATTTCCGGCGGAGGACGTCGCCGGCATAGCCGCTCACCGGGACGAGCAGCCCGTAGATGGCCGTGAAGACCGTCGCCACGAGCCCCGCCTGCTCGTCGCTCAGTTGCAGCTTGTCCTGAATTTGCGGCAGGAGGTTGTTGTAGATCTGGCGGTCGCCCTGGTTGAAGGTGAAGGCGATCCACAACAGCACAAGCAGCTCCCACTTATAGGGAATCGCCCGGCGGCTGGTGCTTTCCCCTCCGTTTAGCGCCGAATCGGGGGGCGAAGATGGTGGCATCGCTCTACCTTTCGATTGGTCTTTCTCTCTCGGTCCCGCTCCGGGGTCGGAACGCTTGCCGCCCGCGGGTGCGGCTGCAAAGATGCCTTCCATCATACTCGGTTGGAGCCGCGCGCCCCAACAGGAGGGGCTGTAATTTTTGTTATACTTGCTATACGATTTCATCGCCCGGCTCCGTCTCGCTGCCTGCCGGCACGATATCTCGCCGGCGGTGCTTCGCCGGAAGCGGTGTGGCAAGACTCCCCTCCAAGGTAGGCGATGGAGGCGGCGAAAATCTCCCGCCGCGCCAGGGGCTGGTTGACTTGCCCGATTCGATTCGCGATGATGGGGGCGTGAAACACGTTCGAACCACCGCCTGGTGGTAGAGTGATCCCACTCTGCCGCCAACCCCTCTAGCCGGTCGCGCCCCACCCGCGACCGGCTATCTTTTTCCCGCTCGCCGGGATACCATCACAGTCGTCGTTCGACTCTCGACAGCTCCTCTTCCGCAGACTGCCATGCCCTGCCCCTTGCGCGATTTCTCCGCAACCCTGCTCGAACAATTCGACGTCCGCGACGCCGAGTTCGCGATCCGCGTGGTTGATCGCTTGCTCGCCGAGGGCAAGGCGTCCGGAGTCAGCGACCTGCACCTCCAGCCGGCGGAAACGGGCCTCGAAATCCGCTACCGGCTTGACGGCGTCCTCCAGCCCGCCGGCCAGTTGCCGTGCTCGGTGGCGCAGAACGTCGTCGCGCGGCTCAAAGTCCTCGCCGGACTGCTCACCTACCGGACGGATGTCCCTCAGGAGGGGCGTATTCGCCAGGACCGGTCCCATGCCGAGCTGCGGGTCAGCACGTTTCCAACGCTCTACGGCGAACGCGCGGTGGTCCGTTTCTTCGCCGATGCCGGACAGTACCGACTCCTCGGCGAACTCGGCTTCCCCGCCGACCTTGTGCAAACGCTCAAACGGCTGTTGAGCGAAACGTCGGGAGCGATCCTCGCGACCGGGCCCGCCGGAAGCGGCAAGACCACGACGGTCTATGCCTGCCTGCGGCATCTGGTCTCCCATGCCGAGGCCGCCCGATCGATCGTCTCCATCGAAGACCCGATCGAAGTGGCCGTCGAGGGAGTCGCCCAGTCGCAGGTCAATCCCAGTGCCGGGTTGGACCTGGCGACCGGCCTGCGATTCCTCATGCGGCAGGACCCGGAAGTCATCATGGTCGGCGAAATCCGCGATCGGCCAACCGCGGAAGCCGCCTTGCAGGCCTCGCTCACCGGGCATCTGCTGCTGAGCACGTTTCATGCCGGCAGCGCGGCCGAGGGGATCAGCCGACTGGCCGACATGGGCATCGAACCCTACCTTCTCCGCAGCGGCGTGCTCGGCATCCTCTCGCAACGCCTCGCCCGCCGGCTCTGCGACTGCTCGCGAGAGGCCGCCAGCCGCGACGAGCTGCTGGGGCTGCCCGTGAGCGCTGCCCGCGTGCCACAAGGCTGCGAGGCCTGCGGGCGAACCGGTTACCGGGGCAGATTCGTCCTCGCCGAACTGCTTACGGTCGAAAAGACCGAACTGGGCCGCGCGATCCTCTCGCGAACGGATTCCGCCGCTCTGGAGGCGCTGGCGGTCAAGGCCAAGATGATCACGCGCTGGCAGCGGGCCTACGAGGCCCTCCAGCAGGGTCAGACCAGCCCCGCCGAAATCCGCCGCGTCTTGGGACTCGGCGGTCCGGCTGCGTAGCCAGGGAAAAGGTCAAGCAAGAGTCCCTGACGCCTTTATTTCGCATCAGCCCAGCTTGGTGATGCCCGGCAGGATTGCCGGGTAGTGGCCGTCGGCGCCGGGCTTGATCGGCGGTTCCACGTCCCAACCGTAACGCGGCAGCGCGAAGCTCAACTCCGAATTCATCACCTGCTCCCAGGTCATTTGCTGGCCGGTGCAGCAGACCATCTCGCCGAGGATCGAGAGCATCGAGCTGTGGCACATCGCCTGGCCATTGTTGATGGGCGTGCCGCTGCGGACCGCGTCGAACAGCGCCTTGTGCTCATTGTCCATCATCGAAGTCGCCGTTTCCGAAGCTTCGAAACGCCAGGGATTCTCGCCTTCGATGTACGGCCGGGCGGGCATCAGCGCGCGCCCCTTGGTGCCCTGGGCGATGACCGCCGCCTGGTTGTAGCAGCCAGGGATGTGGCGTCCGTGGGCGAACAGGCGCTTTCCATCGGCGTACTCGTAAACGATCGCGTGATGGTCCAATTCGTCGCCGTACTGGTTGGGGTCGGTGCAGACTTGCCGCCCGCCAAACCCCCAGGCCGCCGCGGGCGCGGCGTCGCCAAGCACCCACGAGGCGTTGTCGATCTGGTGGACCAGGTTCTGCACCGGGTCGCTGCCGGAGAGCCAGGTGAAGTGATACCAGTTTTGGAACTGGTATTGCATCTCGTTCCAGCCGGGCTAGACCGGCTCGTCGAGCCCTAGATTGGCAAGAACGTATTCAGCCCCCGGCGTGAGCCGCCGAACCTTTTCGGCGATCAACGATTTCTCCGAAACCTTGGCGCTCTTCAACTGCCGAGTCCACTGGGCAATCTTCTTCGCGCGGTGCCGCCTTCGCTTGATTTCCTTGCGTCGTTCGTTGCTGGGCAAAGGAATCTCCTTCGTATTGGCAAGATCACAAGATCAACTGTTGATGTGGCAATTTCGGCCGCAACCCCATCCGCCCGCCGAGCTTCCGACAAGGCCGATCATAAACCCGCACGCACGCCGCCAGTCCGGAAGCGCGGCTAAACGCGTATTCTTAGCAGATCGGCCAACCGCGGTCAATCAGTCGCTGCGGATCTCGAACTCCTCGCTGTCCGCGTCGAGGCTCGGTATCGCCCGGACGCCGCCGGCCTGCGCGGCTTCGGCTGCCTCGCCCGGGCCGCCGGGCGGATGGCCGACGTAGGGGCGTTTCAAGAACGCGATCCAAGCCTCGGTTCCCTTCATGTCCTTCCCGAAGATGACGGAAGCGAGTTCCCAACCATGTTGCCCGAGTTCATTCAATTCCTTGTTCAGATAGGTTTCGGACTTGCGGGTGAGGCACTGGTACTCCCACTTCTGCTGAGCCTGAATCGTAGCCGTTTTCACGACGAGTCCTCCTCAATTGGAAGGGCCGAAAACATCGGCAATTCCCGCCTTTTCGGCGGGCGATTGGGGTAGAGTAGCGCCACGGCCGCAATCATAGGGCAAGCGGCGGGAACCTGCAAGCATTTCATTCTTGACATGGGCAGGCCCTATGGTAGGATAGCATCCCGAAGGATGGGGGGCCGCAAGGGCCGGTCTCCGTTCTGCCGACTCGTCAATCGCCCGCGTGCGCTGCGTCGGGCCGCCGGGCGGATGGGTGGCGTTTCCCGCTGGGCAAGTCCTTTCAGGTTTCGTTTTGGGCGGTCGCAGCCAGGTTCGTTGCACGTGCCTGTGCGCGGCGGCCGCGGTCTACACGCCGAGCGACACGAATGGCGTTTTCCGTCGGAGACTCCGGATCGTACGAGATTGGGCCCGTCTCGGCCCAGGGTCAAAAGTGGTCGAAGAAGTCCCGCCGCCTGGCCCTTGCCGCCGTGGCAGTCACGGGGCTGCTGGTGGCCCTGCTGCTCTTCGTCGCGCTGCGGCGGCAGGAGGACGATTCGATCGACGCCCAGTTCCGTTTTGACGCGCAACTGCGCGTCGGCGCGATCGAACGCGAGTTGACGGTCAACCTGGCCGTGCTCGACGCCTTGGCGGCGTTCCACAGCGGTTCCCGCCAGGTTGAAGCCGAGCAGTTCGAGGCGTTCACGAAGCTCTTCATGCGCGAGAATGTCGGCACCGAAGCGCTGGCCTGGTTGCCCCGGCAGGAATCGGGGGAGGCCGCCGGCAAGGCCCAAGCCGATTCCGGCCAACCAGGCAGCCGGGCCCGTGCGGGGGAGGAGGCGCCGCCAGCCTCGGCGGGGCGGTTCGTGATTGAATATGTTGTGCCGCCGGGCTACCGCTTCCTCCGCGAGGGCGAGGACTTCATATCCAACACGGCCGTGCACAACGCTATGGAGGCTGCCCGCGACAGCGGCAATCGCACGATCGTCTCGAGCGTCTATTTCAGCGACGAGTCTTCAAGTTCCGCGACCTGATGCAACGCGCAATCGGGTTCGGCAAGTCGCTGGGGATCGATGTCCAGATTTACGATCATTCCCTGCCGATTGGCAGGGAGTTGATGTATTGGCAGGCTTCGCCCGCGCGGAACGAGCCTTTCCTTCTCATCTCCGATCCGCGAATTGCACAAGAAGAAGGTTGGGGGTTGCGCTCGCCCTTGAGCACTCCCGGCTGCGACTGGTCGGTGCTCTGCACGCCGACCGACGTTTACTGGAGCAATCTGCGGCGCCCGTTGCCGATCGCCAGCGCGCTGGCCTCGCTCCTGGTGACGGGGATTCTGATGCTTTATCTGAACGACGTCCTGACCCGCGCCGAGAAGGTGGAGCGCCTCGTCGTGCGGCGAACGGGGGAATTGCGCGAGGCCAACCGGCAGCTCGCGGCGGAGATCGCCGAGCGCGAGCGGACCGCCCAGGGGCTGAAAGACTCCGAGGCCCTTTATTCCTCGCTGGTCGAGAACCTGCCCGTCCATGTTCTCCGCAAGGATCGCGAGGGCAAGTTCACGTTTGCCAACCGGTCCTTCTGCGCGCTGTTGGGAAAATCGATCAACGAGATCGTCGGCAAGACCGACTTCGATTTCTATCCCGACGAGCTCGCCACGAAGTATCGCCACGACGATCAAACGGTCGCCGAGACCGGCCGGTTGTTCGAAGACGAGGAGCAGAACGTGCAGGACGGGCGAACGCGCTACGTGCACGTGATGAAATCGCCGGTGCATGACGCGGCCGGCAAGATCGTCGGGATCCAGGTGATCTTCTGGGACGTGACGGAGCGGAAAGAGGCCGAGGAGGCGCTGGAGCGGGCGAAGCTGGCGGCGGAGGCGGCGAGCCACGCCAAGAGCGCGTTCCTGGCCAACGTGAGCCACGAGATCCGCACCCCAATGAACGCCATCCTCGGCATGACCGAGCTGGTCTTGGGCGGCCCGCTCACGCCCCACCAGCGCGAACACCTGTCGGTCGTCAAGGAGTCCGGCCAGTCGCTGGTGACCGTGATCAACGACATCCTCGACTTCTCAAAGATCGAAGCCGGCAAGTACGACGTGGCCGCCGAAGCGTTCGATCTCTACGAATCGCTCGGGGGAATGATGAAGTTTCTCTCCGTGCGGGCCCATGAGAAATCGCTGGAGATCGCCTACCGGATTCTTCCCGGGACCCCCCGCCGCGTGGTCGGCGACAGCGCGCGGCTGCGGCAGATCATCGTCAACCTCGTCGGCAACGCGATCAAGTTCACGCACGCCGGCCAGGTCGTGATGGAAGTCGCCGCCGTGGACAAGGGCGACGATCGGGTGTGGATCGATCTGAACGTGATCGATACGGGGATCGGCATCCCCCAATCAAAGCTGACGGCGATTTTCGGCGCCTTCGAACAGGCCGACGCCAGCACCACGCGGCAGTACGGGGGCACCGGGCTGGGACTTGCCATCACGCGCAAGCTGGTGGAGCTCTTGGGCGGGACGATCAGCGTCGAAAGCGAAGAGGGCAAGGGAAGCGCGTTCCGCGTGGTCATGCCCTTCGAACGAGCGGACGAGGAGGCGCCGCCAAAACGGCCGGACGGACTGTCGGAAGCCTCCGTGCTGATTGTCGACGACAATGCCGCGGCAAGGCAGATTCTCCAGGAAGCATTGGCTAGCTGGAACATCGCTTCGACCGCGGTGGCAGACGCCGAGGAGGCGCTTGGGCAACTCCGCGAGTCGTCTTCCGCACCGCACCCATTCGACGTGGTCCTGATCGACTCGACGATGTCGCCCGACGGATTCACCCTGGCGGAGCAAATCATCGCCGCCTCCGGGGGAACGGCGCGCGTGATCATGATGCTCACCTCGGGCGATCCCGCCGCTGACATCACGCGATGTGAGGACATGGGCGTGGCCGCCTCGCTGACCAAACCGATCCGGCGCTCGGAATTGCTCAACGCGATCGTTTCGGTGATGGGAATCGGTCCGCGGATCGGCGACCACGAGATTCCCGCGATTGATGAAGTGTCCAAGCGATTGCGCCCGCTGAAAATTCTCGTCGCCGAGGACAGTCTCGTCGGTCAAAAGCTGGTTTGCGGCATCCTCGACCGGAATGGCCACTCCGTCGAGATGGCCAACACGGGCCGCGAAGTGATCGAGAAATGGCAATCGGAGAGCTACGACGTCGTGCTCATGGATGTCCAAATGCCCGAGATGGACGGTCTCGACGCGACCGCGGCGATTCGCCGGCTGGAGACGGATTCGGGGCGGCGGACTCCGATCATCGCCATGACCGCCCACGCCATGCGGGGCGACCAGGAGCGGTGCCTGGCGGCGGGCATGGACGGTTACGTGTCCAAACCGATCCATTTCCAACGGCTTTTCGAGGCAATTGCCGGCGTCCTCGGGCCCGAATACATCGCCGAGGGGGCAACGGGCGGCCTTTTGGTGGAGGTCTTCCGCGATGCGCCCGGTCAGACAGAGGAACCGCAGCGCGTCGAGGAGACCGGCGAATCCTCCAATACCCTTTTCCTTCCGAGCGCTGCGCTAGCCACTGTGGGGGGCGACGAGCAGTTGCTTCGCGAGGTTATCCAGGCCTACCTGGAGGAAGCCCCCCGGACGCTGGCGGCGCTGGCCAGCGCGCTAGCGCAGCAGGATGCTCCGGCCTTCCGCCGTGCCGCGCACACGATCAAGGGATCGATGCGCTATTTCGGGGTGCCGCGCGGTTTTGACCTGGCATTCTCCCTGGAAAAAATGGCTTTGGAAGGAAATCTGCGGGAGGCCGCCGATGGATTGGCAAGTCTCCAGGCCCTCATGGAACAATTGGCCCCCTGTCTGTTAGACTATTTACAGGGCGGCCGTTCCTGAGAACCCGGTTCCCAACGCAAGCCGTGGAGATGCTTGGGGCCGGAACCTCCGTCGCCGATCGCCTTGGGATCGGCTCCACGGTCGCCCGGGCGACTTTGGGATGCAAGGCCGGACACTCGGCGTTGAGAGAAAAAGCGGATGACGAGCATTCTGGTAGTGGACGACTCGGCGGTCGATCGGCGGCTGGCTGGCGGGCTCTTGGAAAAGGACGGTGGTTTCTCCGTTCGGTACGCTATCCACGGCGCTGACGGCCTGGAGAAAATACGTGAAGAATTGCCAGACCTGGTCCTTACGGACCTGGTGATGCCAGAGCTGGACGGGCTGGAACTGGTGGCAATGGTTCGCAGCTCCTACCCGGCAGTCCCCGTGATCCTGATGACGTCGGCGGGGAACGAAGAGATTTGTGTCCAGGCTCTGCAACGAGGGGCTGCCAGTTACGTGCCCAAGCGGGTCCTGTCACAGCGGCTTCTCGACACGGTCCACCAGGTGCTTGAACTGGCGAGCCACCAGCGAACGGTGAGCCGATTGATGTGCTGCTTGACGGAGACCTTCTGCAAGTTCGAACTGGACAACGACAATAAGCTCATTCCCCCGCTGGTTTCTCATCTGCTCGAATTGGCCGAGCGGTTCGAGCTCTGGGACGAGGCGGATCGGATGCGGATCGGGATCGCGCTGGAAGAATCGCTTGTCAATGCGCGGGGTCCGAGTTGCGCGGAGTGGACGACGAAGCCTACTACGATCTGCTCTCCAACCGCCGTGCGTGCCCACCGTTCTGCGACCGGAGAATCTTCGTCGAATCGACTCTCTCGCGGGAGCAGGCAAAGTTCGTGATCCGCGATCAAGGCCGCGGATTCGATCCGAATTCGCTGCCCGACCCCACCGACCCGGCCAACCTGGAGAAAGCGGCCGGCCGGGGCGTCCTCCTGATGCGGTCTTTCATGGACGAAGTCTCCTATAATGACCGTGGCAACTCGGTGACGCTGGTCAAGCGGCGCTCCGACCATTCGCCGTAGGGCGGCGCTCAGGGCCGTGCACGGCGAAAGAGACGACAACTCGCTCAAAACCGCGCTCTTGAAAGAGGAGTACGCTATGAGTTGGTATGTGATTGTCGAGACGGACGACGGGCTCAGCGTGGCGAGTGTTGCGGATGGCGGGACTGCCGAGGAGACCGCGGTTCGCCTCGGCGGGGTGCTTGTCGACCCCGGTCCGTATTCCAACTACGAAGAGGCGTACGACGCGATGCTCGAGATGCCTGACGCGGACTCCGAGGATTGAGGCCAGCGGAAGCTGCCTTCGCAGAACGGCATTCAGCGGTCAGCGGCCAGCGATCAGCGGCCAGAGGTCAGCGCGAACCGGCGGCGATTGCCGGCTTAGAGCTGGGAACTGCCGGCTCAATCGCGGGGATTCTGACGGCGCGGGCGGAAAATTGGATGCAAACGGGATGAATTCCGTGCTGCGAGTGCCGACGCCTGTCAGACTCGCTCGGGGAGCTGGTAGCCTTGCCGGCGCGGACGATCCAGATAGGCGTTGGCCTCCTCGTCGCCGGGAAAGACTTCCTTGACCGGATCCCATTGCAGCTTGCGGCCGACCCAGCGGGCGATGTTGCCCAGGTGGCAGACCGTCGTTGAGCGGTGGCCGATCTCGACATCGGCGATCGGCTTCTCGCGCGACTTGATGCATTCGAGCCAGTTGCCGACGTGGTTGTTGCTCTTGTAGAGGTGGACCTCGTCGTCGCGGATCGGTTCTTCGACCACCTCGGGTGGATTCGAGGTGACCTTGCCGCGGAAGATCTCGATTTTCCCCTTGTCGCCGATGAAGATGCCGCCGCCCGGATTTCCGTTGTCGAGTTTCACGGTCACGCCATTGGCATAGCGATAGAAGATCATCGGGCTGCCGCAGATCTTCTCGCCCCGGCTGCGCGATTCGGGCTGGCGATAGACGGGCGGATCGAACTTGGGGCCCTCGGTCCAAATCTCCACCGGGCCGGTGTCGTCCATGCCGAGGGCCCATTGGATCTGGTCCAGCCCGTGGGCGCCCCAGCCGGTCATTTCGCCCCCGGAATAAGTCCGGAACGAAATCCAGCCCGGGTTGGCCCGGGGAGTGCAGAGATCGATGTGATAGGGGGCCGGCTCGGTCGGGCCGCACCACATGTCCCAATCGAGGCCGTCGGGCACCGGCTGCGCCGGCAGGGCACACTCCCAGGGGCTCGGGTAGTTGGCGCCGATCACGGTGTGGATCTTGCCGATCCGCCCGTTTCGCACCAGTTCGCAGCCGAAGCGATTTTCCGGCTGCGACCGCTGCTGGCTGCCCGTCTGAAACACGCGGCCGTACTTGCGCACGGCCTCGACCATCAAGCGTCCTTCGCGGATCGTCAGCGACATCGGCTTCTCGGCATACACGTCCTTGCCGGCCTGGCAGGCGTGGATCGAGACCAGGGCCCGCCAGTGGTCGGGAGTCGCCGTGGTGATCGCGTCGACGTCTTTCCGTTCCAGCAGCTTTCGGTAATCCTGGTAGGGTTCGATGCCCATCTTCGCGGCGATCTCGCCCGCCCGCTTGATGTTGGCATCGGCCACGGCGACAGGCCGGCCCAAGGGCGAGCCGGCGGCGCCGCGAAACACGCCGCTGCCCTGCCGCCCGACGCCAATCCCCGCCACGCCGATGCGGTCGTTCGGCCCGGGCCGCCCCTCGGCAGCCAAGAGGCCGGAGGGGATCAGGTAGGGAGCGGCCAGCGCCCCGGCGGCCGCCGCGGTCCGCTTCAACAGGCTCCGCCGCCCAATCCGTCTGGTAGTGTCCACGATCATCTCCCTCCGGGATTTTGCGAAAAGGCACTCTGCCAATTATGATTGCCGCGTGGCCCCGTCAAGGTTCAAGGTTCAAGGTTCAAGGTTCAAGGTTCAAGGTTCAAGGTTCAAGGTTCAATTCCCAATCATCAACGGGGCAAAACTGGGCCGTTGATCGGGAGCACCGAACTGGCGGAACTTGGGTCTTGGACCTTGCCAGAAGCAACAGCCGCCGGCAGATTGTGAGTTTGACAGATTGCGGGGCGGCGTGCAAATCTCGAGGGGAAGAAAGGCCGCTCGCAGTGGATACTCCCGTAATATTGATCAACAGCAACCGGATGACCCCGCCGATCGCGCCGTTGGGGCTCGAATACACGGCCGAGGCCGCCCGGCGCTCGGGCTGCCGCGTGGAGATCGTCGACCTGGCCCTGGCGGAAGACCCGGCGGCGGAGTTGGAACGAGCCTTTCGGCATCAGCAACCCCGGCTCGTCGGCGTCTCGTTCCGCAACGCCGACGACTGCTTCTGGCCGAGCGGGCAATCGTTCGTTCCTCAACTGGAGTCGCTGCTCGAGCAGGTTCGCGGGCTTACCGATGCCCCGATCGTCCTTGGCGGCGTGGGTTTTTCGATCTTTGCCGAGGCGATCATGCGGCAGACGGGGGCCGAATTCGGCATTCGCGGCGATGGCGAGGCCGCGCTGCCGCTGCTGGCTCGCGCAGTCGGCTCTGGAAGAGGGCTCGAGCGGGTGCCGGGCCTGATTTGGCGCGAGCCTGGCGGCCTTCGATCGAATCGTCCAGCCTGGCCCAAAGTCTTCGATGTCCCCACGGACCGCAAGGCAATCGACAACCCGGCATACTTCCGCCGCGGAGGGCAGATTGGCCTGGAAACGAAGCGGGGCTGCGACCGTGCCTGCATTTACTGCGCCGACCGGCTCGCCAAGGGAATGGCGGCCAGGCTGCGGCCGCCGGCCGACATTGCCGACGAGGTCGAGTCGCTCCTGGCCCAGGGAATCGACGTGCTGCACCTTTGCGACGCCGAGTTCAATATTCCGGGCGGCCATGCGCGGGAAGTTTGCGACGAGTTGCTTACCCGCAAGCTGGGCGGCCGCGTCCGATGGTATGCCTACCTGGCCGTGCTCCCCTTCGACGACGCGCTCGCTCGGCGGATGGCCGCCGCCGGCTGCGTGGGGATCAATTTCACCGGCGACTCCGCCTCCGCGGCAATGCTGGCCAACTATCGGCAGCCGCATCGGGCGGAAGACCTCGCTGCGGCCGTCCGCCTCTGCCGCCGATACGGAATCGCCGTGATGCTCGATCTGCTTCTGGGGGGGCCGGGAGAGACGCCCGAGACGGTTGCCGAGACAATCCGATTTGTCGAGGCGATCGAGCCCGACTGCGCGGGCGCCGCGTTGGGTGTCCGCATCTATCCCGGCACCCCGATGGCCGAGCTCGTCGCCCGGCGCCAGCCGCTCGCGCGCCACGATGGGATTCGGCGGCACTATTCGGGCCCGCTCGACCTGCTGCGGCCGACTTTCTACATCTCGCCGGCCCTGGGCGACAATCCAGCGGCCCTGGTTCGCGACCTGGTCGGCGGCAATCCTGTTTTCTTTCCGCCGGAAGAAGAATCCGCTCCGGGCGCCCGGCCTGAAGGCGAGCGCGACGATCACAATTACAGCGACAACGCAGCCCTGGTCGAGGCGATCGCCGCCGGGGCGCGGGGCGCTTACTGGCACATCCTTCACCGGCTTCGCAGTGCATAACCGGCACGTCCGGCATAAACGGACCGCCTGTTAGCGCGGAAATCGCGTGGGCTTCTGAACGGACCGGCCGCATTTCGCACTTGTTTGGGTGTCCGACGCAAGGGTCCGATGCCCGGGCCGACTGTGCATCTTGCCCGTTGCGGTCAACCGCCGGGCGCCGGTCCGGAGACGTAACGGTCTGCAATAGCGAGACTTGCTGCGTGCGAACATTCGATCGGAGGAATGACGAAACGCAGCCGTGCGAAGATGGGCAATCTGCACGCGACCTCTTCGCACGTACCGCTCATGCCAGTCAGCGAGACACCTCCGGCATTTCGCTCTAGGCTAATCATTCCTGCCAGGCATCCCCGAGGATGGGTATGTCGATGCAGGATTCTCGCCTTATGCAGGTTCTACTGCAATTGCCGAATCTGCGGAGACTGGAGCAAGGCGACTCTTCAGTGTCCTAACACCCTTATTCAGGAAACACCTATGCGAATTCGTTGGAAAGTCATGTTCCCGCCGGTCGCTGCCGCACTGGCGATCGTCGCAACCGGCTATTCCGCTGAGCCAACCGATTCGGCGATTCGCTACCCGGCTATTCATCTGGTACAGGCAACTTCACCCTCCGACAAGGTCCCCAAGCCAGCCATTGCTCCCAAACCCGACCCCGCGGTCGAAGCCGCGGCGCCCGACTGCAAGGCTTGTGGCGTTTGCGCATCGGACAAGCGGGGCGGGTCGTGTTGCGGCCGGTGCGATGGCCTTCTGGGATGCTCCTGCGATCTGGGCGAGCCCTACTCGCTTTTCAAGAATTGCTGGCTTACCAGGTGCCTGGGCATCAAGGTGGGCGGATGGGTGCAGCAAGGCTACACGGTCAACGCGGAAGACCCGGCCGACGGGTTCAACGGGCCGGTCGCCCTGAACGACTACCATGAGCAGTACCAGATGAACCAGGCGTGGCTGTTCCTCGACAAGCAGGCGCAAACCGATGGCTGCGGGTACGCGCTGGGCGGTCACATCGACATGATGTACGGCACCGATTGGCGTTTCGGCGTCAACAGCGGTCTCGAAGACCGGATCACCGCCAACGACAGCCCCTACGGCATGGTGATTCCGCAGGCCTACGTCGACCTGGCCTACAACGACCTGACCATTCGCATGGGGCACTACGCGGGCCTGCTGAGCTACGAGCAGGTGCCTTCGGTGCTCAACTTCTTCTACTCCCACTCCTACACGATGGGCTACGGCGAGCCGCTCCTTGTCACCGGGGTGAACGCCAACTACAAGCTCAGCGAGCAGTGGGCGGTGGACGCCGGTTTTCATCGCGGCTGGATGCGGTGGGAAGACAACAACGACACGCTCGATTTCATGGGCGGATTGACTTGGACTTCGAGCAACAAGAACACCAAGCTCCGTTTCATGGTTGACGCCGGCCCGCAGGACGACGCGGGCGTCGAAGACCAGTTCGTCTACTCGTTGATGTGGGACCAGACGTTCACCAAGCGGCTCCGGTACGCCTTGCAGCACGTCTACGGCTTCACGAACGACGGCGACCTGTTCTCCAACCGCGACGCCGAGTTCTACAGCCTCGTCAACTACCTGTACTATCAGATCAACCCCTGCTGGGCCGCGGGACTGCGGCTGGAATGGTTCCGCGATGACGACGGCAGCCGGGTGGCCGGCGTGGGCAGCGTCGGGCGCTACGGCTGGGCCAGCCCGCCGGGCTTCGCCGGTGACTTCGCCGCATTGAGCGTCGGTCTGAATTGGCGCCCCCATGCCAACGTGGTCTTCCGCCCCGAGGTCCGCTACGATTGGTACGACGGCGCACCAAACGAGATTACCGGCGAGTTGCCGTTCGATGCCGGATCGAAGGACGATCAGCTTACGGTCGGCGCCGACCTGATTGTCACCTTCTAACCGAACTTTCCGCTTTGCCAGGCGGTGAGAGTCTCTTAACCTGCGCCCGGCGGGAACAATCCCGCCGGGCTTTTTTTCTTGGCGGGCGATTGCCGGCGCGGTGGGCTCGCGCCGCGATTTCTTGCCCCGCGCCGCCTGGCCGGTTATCCTGACCGTCGGGCATCGTCCCAGCGTGGTCTGGGCTGGGAGATTATCGTCCGGTCGCAGCCAACGAGGAGCCGCGCAAGCGAGAAGTGATGACGAACGCTGAAATCGCCGCCAGGTTGGAGCAAGTGGCCGATCTGCTTGAATTTCAGGGCGCGAACCCCTTTCGCATCCGCGCCTACCGCAACGGAGCGCGGACGATCCAGGATCTGCCCGAACCGGTCGAGGCGATTCTCGAAGACCCCGCGCGCCGCCTGACCGAGGTGAAAGGGATCGGCAAGGACCTTGCCGAGAAGATCGCGGACCTGGTTTCGACCGGCACGACGGCGATCCTCGACGAGCTGCTCGCCGAGATTCCCGAAACCGTGCTCGCTTTGCTCCGCGTTCCCGGGCTGGGGCCGAAACGAGCGGCCGTCCTCCACCGGGAGCTGGGCATCAACACGCTCGATCAACTCCGCCAGGCCTGCCAGTCCGGCCAGGTCCGCCAGATGAAGGGTTTTGGCGCGAAGACGGAGGCGTCGATTCTTGAGAACCTCGAGATCGCCGAAGAGGCGGGAAAGCGAACCTATTGGGCGATTGCCGACGAGATCGTCGAGGCCCTCAAAGCGCACTTCGTCGACTGCCCGGCGGTCAAGCGGATCGAACCGGCGGGCAGCTATCGCCGCGGCCGCGACACGGTTGGGGACCTCGACCTGCTGGCGCTGGCCGAGGATGCCGAGGCGGTGATGGACCACTTCGCCCGGTTCTCTTCGATCAGCCAGGTTCTGCTCCGCGGCGGCACGAAAATGTCCGTCCGGCTGGGCATCGGTTTGCAGGTCGACTTGCGCGTGGTCCCGGCCGAGTCGTTCGGCGCGGCGCTTCAGTACTTCACCGGCTCCCAGGCCCATAACGTGGTCCTCCGCGGCATGGCCAAGGCAAGGGGATTGAAGATCAACGAGTACGGCGTTTTTCGAGGCGAGGCGCGGATTGCCGGCGAAGAGGAGGCAGACGTCTATGCCGTCCTCGACCTGCCGCTGTTTCCCCCGGAACTCCGCGAGGCGCGGCGGGAATTCGAATGGGCCGCCGCCGGTTCGCTGCCGGAACTGGTCCGGCTGGAGGACCTCCGCGGCGACCTGCACGCCCATAGCACGTGGTCCGACGGCATGGCCACCATCGAGGAAATGGCCGCCGCGGCCAGGCAGCGAGGCCTCGCGTATCTGGCCATGACCGATCATTCCAAACGCGTCGCCATGGCCGGGGGGCTCGATGCCGATCAGCTTCTCCGCCAATGGGAAGAAGTCGACGCGATCAACCGCCGGCTCAAAGGCTTCCGGGTCCTCAAGGGAGTTGAAGTCGATATTCTGGAAGGCGGCGGGCTCGACCTGCCCGACGAGGTCCTCGCCCAGGGAGATTGGATCGTGGCAAGTGTCCATTACGGCCAGAACCAGTCGCGAGAGCGAATCACCAGGCGCGTCGTCGAAGCGATCGAGAACCCCTGCGTCTGCGCCATCGCCCATCCGACCGGGCGCCTCCTGAACCAGCGAAAAGCGTACGAGATCGACCTCGAAGCCGTGTTCCGGGCGGCGGCCGACAATCGGAAGATGCTCGAATTGAACGCCCATCCCAAACGCCTTGACCTGGACGACGTGGCCTGCGCCGCCGCGCGGAACTACGGCGTTCCCGTTGTCATCGCCACCGACGCGCATAACATAGACGGGCTCGGCACGTTGCGCTACGGCATCCTCCAGGCGCGGCGCGGCGGGCTCACCCGCAACGACGTGGCGAACAGCCGGCCATGGCCCGAACTGCGGAAAATGATCGGTAAGAAGTGAGGCCGGCGGCGGGAGCCCGCACCGCCGTGCAGCGGGCAGGGGCGGCGCTTCGCGTGCTCCCGTAGCGGCCGGTGTCTTGTGTCGTTCTCGGACTGATCTTTCGCGCCGACTATGAAGATTCACGAATACCAGGCGAAGCGGATTCTCCAGCAAAGCGGCGTCCGGGTTCCCCGCGGCGTCGTGGCTGATACTCCCCAGGCGGCGGCCAACGGCTTCGATGAGCTCGCCGGTTCCCTGGCCGTCGTCAAGGCCCAGATTCACGCCGGCGGGCGGGGAAAAGGAACGATCCTGGAGCACCCCGAACAACGCGGCGTCCAGCTCGTGCAGTCAGCCGGCGAGGCGGCCGAAGTTGCCGCCAGGATGCTCGGCCAGACCCTGGTGACGATCCAGACCGGACCGGCCGGCCGCCCGGTCCGCCACGTGCTCGTCGAACAAGGCTGCCAGGTCGCCCGCGAACTGTACCTGGCGATCGTCGTGGATCGCGCCGCGGCCAGGCCCGCCGTGATTGCGTCGAGCCAGGGCGGCATGGATATCGAGAAGGTCGCCGCCGAGAATCCCGAGCTGATTTTTCGCGAGCCGTTCGACCCCGATGCCGGCCTGATGCCCTACCAGGTCCGCAAACTCGCCCAGAAACTTGCCCTCTCCGGCCCGGCCGCGCGGGCCGCCGACGGATTCATGCGAGCGCTCGGCCGGGTGTTCGCCGGCAACGATTGCAGCCTCGTGGAGATCAATCCCCTGGTCGTCACCGCGGACGGCGAACTGTTGGCCCTCGACGCCAAGATGACCTTCGACGACAACGCCCTGTCTCGCCACCCCGAACTGGCCGCCCTCCGAGACATTTCGGAAGAAGACCCCGCCGAAGCCCGGGCGAGCGAAAAGGGCCTGAGCTATGTCAAGCTCGCGGGGAACATCGGCTGCCTGGTCAACGGCGCCGGCCTGGCGATGAGCACGATGGACCTGGTCAAGCTCCACGGGGGCGAGCCGGCGAACTTTCTGGACGTGGGCGGGGGGGCCAACGTGGACCAGGTCACCGAGGCCTTCCGCATCCTGCTCGAGGACGGCGATGTGAAAGCCGTGCTCGTGAACATCTTCGGCGGCATCATGCGCTGCACCACGATCGCCGAGGCGATTCTGGCCGCCTACCGCTCCGTGGGTTTCAACGTCCCGCTGGTCGTGCGGCTCGAGGGGACCGAGGTGGACCAGGGGCGGAGGACTCTCGCCGAGAGCGGCCTCGAGATCATCTCCGCCGATGGGCTGACCGACGCCGCCATGAAAGTCGTGGCTGCCGCCAGGGGTTAGAAACACAGAGCCGTTTATGAGCATTCTTGTTGATAAGAACACCCGCGTGCTATGCCAGGGAATTACAGGCAACGCGGGAGGTTTTCACACCAGGCAGTGTATTGCCTACGGGACGCGGGTCGTGGGGGGCGTCACGCCCGGCAAGGGCGGAACGAGCGCCGAGGGCGTGCCCGTCTTCGACACCGTGGCGGAAGCCGTGGAGAAGACCGGCGCCGACGCGACGATGATCTTCGTGCCGCCGGCGTTCGCCGCCGACGCGATCCTCGAGGCGGCCGACGCGGGGATTCGCACGATCGTGGCCGTGACCGAGGGCGTGCCCGTCTTGGACATGGTCCGGGTGGCATCCGTTCTTGCCCGCGGCCGCGCGCGGCTGATCGGGCCGAACTGTCCTGGGGTGATCACGCCGGAGGAGTGCAAGATCGGGATCATGCCCGGCTATATTCACAAGGCCGGCCCGATCGGCGTCCTCAGCCGTTCGGGAACGCTGACCTATGAGGCGGTCTGGCAGCTCACGCGCCTCGGGCTGGGCCAATCGACTTGCGTCGGCCTCGGCGGCGATCCGATCGTGGGCAGCTCGTTCATCGACCTCTTGGAGCTGTTCGACGCGGACCCGCAAACCGAGGGCGTGCTGCTGATCGGCGAGATCGGAGGGACTGCCGAGGAAGAGGCCGCGGCGTTCATCGCCGGCGACTTCAGCAAGCCGGTGGCGGCCTTTATCGCCGGGCGGACCGCGCCGCCGGGCAAGCGCATGGGGCACGCCGGCGCAATCATCTCCGGAGGCAAGGGAACGGCCGCGGATAAACTGGCAGCGCTGGCAAAGGCCGGCATCGAACTGGCCGAGAGTCCCGCGGAAATGGGCGCGGCAATGCAGCGGGCGCTGGCCCGGGCGGCAAGGCCGGAGCAACGCGACGGACGCGTCGGGTAAACGTCCGGCCCCACCCCAACGCGGCGATGCCGCTTTCGCTTTCATCCGAGCTTGGTTGTCGAGCGCCTGCCGTCCGCCCTTCGGCCGTTTACCATCCTGCCCGCAACCTGTTCGCCCGTGACCCCCAGGAAGCGCAGGGCACGCCGCGCCGCTAACCGGCCGGGGGAGCCCTAGGATAGCGCGCGCCGATCGCCTATACTGAAAGGTTCGATCGGAATGGGCAATCCGTAGGGAACCAGGGAGAAGGCCGAGGACCATGAAAATACTCGTCGTTTTGGGGCACCAGCGCAAGGGCAGCTTCTGCCACGCGATTGTCGATGCGGCCGTCGCGCAGCTCGAGGCCGCCGGCCATGAGACGATCGTCCACGACCTCTACGCTGAAGGATTCGACCCAATCCTTCCGCATGAGGAAATCGGCCGTGACGTGAAGCTGGATCCGACAGTGCGGCAACACTGCGACGAGGTGATGGCGGCCGGCGGGTACCTTGTTGTCCATCCCAACTGGTGGGGCCAGCCCCCGGCGATTCTCAAAGGCTGGGTCGACCGGGTGCTGCGGCAAGGCCTCGTCTATGAATTCGGCGAGGGGGGAACAGTGATCGGCCACCTTGCGGGCAAGACGGCCGTCGTCATCACCACGTCGAACACCCCGCGCGAGGCGGAACTGGCCCTCTACGGCGACCCGCTGGAAAACCTCTGGAAGGCCTGCATCTTCGGTCTCTGCGGCGTCGAGGACTTCACCCGGCGCAATTTCGAGTCGATCATCCTCAGCACGCCGGAAGATCGCGCCGGCTGGCTCGAGGAAACCAGGCGGATCATGGCGGAGCGGTTCCCCGCCGAGCAAAGCTCGATTGAGTAGCCGGCTTCGCCCAGCGGCCGCGATCCGCCCGCAACGCGGCGGCGCTGTCATGGGCGTTCATTTTTTCTCGGGCGCCGGACTCGCCGGAAACTCCTTGATGCGCAAGTTGCGGAAGTCGACGCGGGAGCGATGCCCCATGAAGCCGAGATGCCCCGACGTCCGATAGCGGCCTTCGTGCACGTAGCCGTCCATGCCGACCGGACCGAGGTCGTCGAGGTTCGCATCGACAATCACGGTCCCGTTGAGCGTCACGCGGATATGCCTGCCCTGGCAGAGAATCTCCTGCTCGTTCCACTCGCCGACCGGTTTCAAATGCCCCCGCCTGGCCGGCACGAGCCCGTAAAGCGATCCGTGGTATTGGTACGGCTGCAAATTCTTGTATTTTTCGGCCGTGTCGTCGAGCACCTGAATCTCCATCCCGGTCTGGGAGGTCCGACCGTCGAGAGGCGCTCGCAGCGCAATCCCGTTGTTTCCGCCGGGCGACAGCTTGAACTCGAATCTCAAGATGAAGTCCGCGTATTCCTTTTTCGTCAGCAGGGTCCCGCCGGAGTCTTCCTTGCTGACCAGCACGCCACGGTCGAGCTGGTAGCCGCTGATCGCTCCCTGCCACCCTTCGAACGAATCGCCCGGAAAGAGCGGCACAAAACCCTCTTCAGCACGCGGTGGGGCGGGTTTCGCGTCTTCCGACTTGGGCGATGGTTCTCCCGCCCCACCGGGCAGGGCCACGGCAAGCAGGACAAGAGGAAAGGTGCACCAGGTTCTCATGCGAAGGTCTCCGGCGTGTGTCCAATCAGCGTCGATGGCTCCCGCGCCGACACGGAGCGCGATCCCGACGGTCAACGCGTCATAATAATCCCGCGGAGCCGCGGATGCAAAACCCATTGTCCGGAGGCGCCAAGGCGAAACCGTGCCGCCTGCGCCTCGCGGCGGACCGGAACGGGATACCGGCCGACGGGGGTAGCCGGCGGGCCGCTCCCCCCTCGCTCGCCACGAAAAAAGGCCCTACAATGTACCGCGTGAGCACACCCACCGAACCACCCGCCGCCACGCTTGGCATTCATCCGGCACTCGTCGGAACCGCCTGCTGCATCTCCTCCGCTGTCGCCTACACGGCGGCCAACATCTGCCTGCGCCAATTGGCCGGCTACCAGGCCGATCCGGCCTGGGTGATTTGCGTGAAGGAAATGGTCACCGTCCTGGTGGTCGGGCCCTACTTGCTCCTGGCCGCCGGCCAAAGACGGCTCAAGCTGCCCCCAGCGAAGGTGATCGCCGTTCTCGCCGCCGTGGGGGTCGGAGTGCAGGTCTTGGGCAACTTCAACGTGCAGCGGGCCTTCGGCATTGTCGGGCTCGCCGTCAGCATGCCGGCCGTTTTTGGCACGATGCTCGTGGCGAGCGCCGTGATCGGATTCTTCTGGCTCGGAGAACGCGTCAACGTCCGATCGGTTCGGGCGATTGCCATGCTCGTGTTGGCGATTGCCCTGCTGGGCGTGGGTACCGCGACCACCAGCGCGCCCTCTGGCGAGGCCGGCGAGGCCGGCCCCGGCCTTGCGCAGTCGCTGTTCGGAGTCGCCGCCGCGTGCCTCGGAGGAGTCATGTTCGCCACCCTCGGCGCCGGCGTTCGCTACGCGCACGGGCAGGCTGTGCCGATCGCTCTGATCGTCTTCGTAATCACGGGAATGGGCGTCGTCTGCCTCGGCGCGGTCAGCCTCAACCGCATCGGGCTGGAAAGCATGGCGGCCACGCCGCCCGACCGGCTCGCATGGATGGTCGCCTCCGGCGTCTTCAACCTGATTGGATTCCTGTTGATTTCCAAGGGGTTGCAATTGACCGCGCTGGTCCACGCCAACGTGATCAATGCCTCCCAGGTGGCGTTTGGCGCCGTGGCCGGCATTCTCCTGTTCCGCGAAGCAAGCAATCTCTGGCTCATCGCCGGCATCGGATTGACCGTCGCCGGCATCATTCACATCGGCCGTCCGGAGCAGCAGGGCGAGGTCATGGAGGCAGTCTGAGTCACCAGAAGCGGGCTCCGAAGAGCCGTTTTTCCCGGCGAGAAAGCCGCGCGGGATGCCGGAAATGAACGTCGATCGCAATAACCTCGTGGCTCACCGGTGCCCCCGAGCGCGAGGATGAACAAGCCACTCTCTTTTTGGTCCCGACATGAAAAAGCTCCCGTTGATCGTCTGCCTCCTGCTGATTCCAGCCGCTCCAGCCGCCGCGGAAGAGGATTCGCCCGATTGGCTACAGCGGGTCGATCCGGAAACCGTCGGCATGGATGCGGCAGCCCTGAAGGACATCGACGCGGTCGTCGAGCAGACGATCGCGATCGGCCATACGCCCGGCGCGGTCGTCGCGATCGGCCGCGGCAACAAGCTCTGCTTTCTCAAGGGATACGGCTATCGGCAGTTCTATCCCGAAAAGGAGAAAATCACGCTTGATACGCTGTTCGATCTCGCGTCGGTCACGAAAGTCGCCTGCACCGCGACCGCGCTTGCCGCCGTCATCGACCAGGGCAAGGTCTCGCCCGGCGACCTGGTCGTCAAGTACTTCCCGGAATTCGGCGCCAACGGCAAGGACCGGATCACCGTCTGGCACTGCATGACCCACACGTCCGGAATCATGGACTACTACAATCAGACCAAGGGGACGAAGCAGGAACTCTGGAACCTGCTCTGCGGACTGGGATTGCAGTATCCCGTCGGGGAGCGGTTCGACTACAAGGACAACAATACCCTCATGCTCGGCCACATCGTCGAGAAGGTCACCGGGCAGGACCTGCGGACGTTCACGATTGAAAACCTCTACCGGCCGCTGGGCATGTTCGACACGATGCACAATCCGGACGCGGAGCGGCGCAGGCGCGCGGCGGCGACCGAGACGCGCGGCGACGTCTGGTTCAAGGGCGTCGTCAACGACTACCGGTCGTACCACCTCGGCGGAGTGGCGGGGCACTGTGGACTGTTTTCGACCGCGCCGGACCTGGCCATCCTCTCCGCGCTCTGGTTGGGCAAGGGGACGCTTGTCAAGAAAGACGGGACGAGAGTGACTCTCTTCAGCGAGGCGACGTTCGAAACGATGATCGCCCCGCAGACCGTCTCCGCCGGAATCCGCGGACTTGTCTGGGATAAACGCTCGGGGAGCACAAACCGGCCCTGGAACATGACCCCGCGGGCGATTGGCCATGGCGGCTGGACCGGCACCTCCATCTGGATCGACCCGGACCTCGACCTGTTCGTCGTCGTCCTGGGCAACCGCCGCCACCCGTTCGGGAAGGCGCCGAACATCTATCCGACCGCCGCCCGGGTTGGGGTGATCGCGGTCAACGCAATTCGGCGCGAACCAGCGGAATTGCCCCGACCGGCCGCGCGGCCGGTCGCCGCCTTGAAGAGAACGAAAATCGCCCTGATCGTCGACAAGTCGGAGATCGGCCGTCCCGGCGGACTGCCCGGGCGGCTCAGCGGCGACGGAGTCGAAATCGCCGCGCTGTTCTATCCGGACCAGTCGGCGGCGGAATCCAACCGCATGAGTTACGAGGTTTTTCCAGAACCGGTCACGACCGATGAGCAAACCGGCGCGCCGGTCTACAGTCTCACCGGCGACTGCCCCCGCATACTGCCCCCGGCCGTCCGCGGCGCCGCCGCGATCGTCTTCGCCCTGGAGGTCCCCGAGGAATCGTCGGAGGAGTCGTTCTGGTTCGTGACCAACGTGCTCGGCCAGACGCTCCAGTCGGCGGCCGATAACGGGCTGAAGTACTATCTCATCGACCGCCCGAACCCACTGGCAAGGAAACAGATCGAGCCGGCTGACCTGGTCGATAAGTACAAGCCGTTTGGAAGCTATGCGCGCTTGGCTCGGGAGCAGGGTCTGTCGTTCGGCCAGCTCGCGCGGATGATCAATCGCGACCAGGTGCTGGGCGTCGAGATTCTCGAGTGCGGCGGCGAGCGCTGAAGGCGGCAAGTGCATGGGGCTGGTCGCGCGGGGGCGGAGGTAGCTGTCAACCTTGCGCTCCATCCGGACGAAGCCGGATGGGGGCGGGGGCACTGGTCGCGCGGGGGCGGAGGTAGCTGTCAACCTTGCGCTCCATCCGGACGAGCCGGATGGGGGCGGGGGCACTGGTGAGAGAATTTCCACGCTCGGCTCGCGACCGGCCGCCCACGGCACGGCCCGGCACAGCAACGGGTAACAGGTTTCCCCAAGCGCGGTAG
>JAMOAF010000618.1 GCA_023621895.1 Planctomycetota bacterium | reverse complement strand
TCCAGGCCCGCCGAGTTACCCCGATGGTCCGCCGATCGGTGGGGCGGCGCTGCCGTGTTGGCCATGTGGAGTCTCTTGGCTGCCGGCGATGGTGATGGCGATTCGAACCTCCGCGGGTTGGCCGCTCTGCACCACCCTACGGCTCAGGTCTCCAGGCCCGCCGAGTTACCCCGATGGTCCACCGATCGGTGGGGCGGCGTCCATTGATCGCCGGGTGGCCGGCCAATAAGATGGGTTGTGGCAATGCTTTGCGTCTTGGGCCATTCCCGCCATGGACAGCCTGTAAGCTTTGGCCCGTAACCCGTCGCCTGCCGGCTGACACCTGATCGCTGACCGCTACCACATGACAACTCTTGCCGATTTGCTGCAACAAAGCCGGCGGCCAAAAGTCTTGGTCGTCGGCGATGTAATGTTGGACAGTTACCTTTGGGGCGATGCCGATCGCATCAGCTACGAGGCGCCGATTCCCGTCCTCCGCGCCCGGGAGCGAGAAATGCGGCTCGGCGGCGCCGGCAGCGTGGTGGTCATCCTCTCAGCCCTGGAGGCCGATGCCCTGCTCGCGTGCGTCGTCGGCGACGACCGGGAGGGCGAGTCGATCCGGGAACTCGTTGCCCGTTTGGGAGTGCCGACGGATTGCCTGGTGTCCGTGCCGGGCAGGCCGACGACGCTCAAGGAGCGGATTCTCGGCGGGACCCAAAGCCGGCATCCTCAGCAATTGATCCGCGTCGACCGCGAGTGCCTCGAACCGATCGACGGCGACACCGAGTCCGCGCTCTTGGCGCCGGTCCGGAGCCGGCTGCACGAGGTGGACCTCGTGCTGATCAGCGACTATGCCAAGGGAGTCTGCACTCCGAGCCTGGTTCGGGCGTTGATCAGCGATGCCCGCAGGGCGGGGATTGCGGTGATCGCCGACCCGGGCCGCGGCGTGGATTATCATGTTTACGGGGGCGCGTCCTGCATTACGCCAAATCGCGCGGAGGCGGCGGCGGCCTCCGGACTTGCCATTCGCACCCCGGAAGAAGGGCTTGCCGCCGCGAGAAGCTTGCTCCGGTTCGGCGTCGAGGCGGTCGCCGTGACCCTGGATCGCGACGGCATCGCCTGGGCCGCCAGCGGAGGCGCCGGCCGGGTCTTTCCCGTCCGCGCCCGCCAGGTCTACGACATCACCGGTGCGGGCGACGCGGTGCTCGCCGCGCTCGGCTTCGCCGTTGCCTTGGGCGCCGACTGGCCGACGGCGATCCATCTGGCCAACCTGGCCGGGGGCGTGGAGGTGGAACGGCTCGGCGTGGCCCCGATCTCGCGGCGGGACCTTCTTGCGGAGTTGGGCGGCAGTGGGCTGTTCGACCAGTCGAAGATTCTCGCGATTGAACCGCTGATCGGCGAACTGGAAGGAAGGCGGCGGCTGGGACAGCAGATCGTGATGACCAACGGTTGCTTTGATCTGCTGCACCCCGGCCACGTTGCTTCGCTGCAATACGCCCGGCGTCTGGGCGACTGCCTGGTCGTTGGCCTGAACAGCGACGAGAGCGTCGAGCGGCTCAAGGGGGAAGGCCGGCCGATCATCGGCGAGGGCGGCCGCGCGCGGATGCTCGCCGCGCTGGCCTGCGTCGACTACGTCGTGCTGTTTTCGGAGACGAGCGTCGCGCCGCTGGTCGAGCGCATCCGTCCCGACATCCTCGTCAAGGCGGCGCAATACGCGCCTGGGGAGGTGGTCGGCGGCGATATCGTCGAGGGCTATGGCGGGCAGGTCGTCTTGGCGCCGCTGGTCGAGGGCTTTAGCACGAGCGAGATTCTGCAAAAGGCCCGGCGCTGAAGGTCGCGGGCGCGTGCCTGGCCGACCGTTTCACCAGCGAGCCAGCGCGCCGGCTGACTTGGTCTCAACCCAGCCGGCAGGACCGATGATCTCGGCCATGCCCCCCTCGCCGAGCCATTGAGTGAGCGGGGAGCCGTCTTTCAGATAGGCCGTCCAGAATGCGGTCGAAGCCGCCTCGATCCGCCGCTGATAATAGGGATCGGATTGGGAGGCACGGGGGCGCAAGTGGCCGGAAAAAGTCAGGTGGTCGGCGCCGAAAAACGTCACCAGAATCTGGTCGGCGCCGTGGATGTTGTCGTAGGGGACACGGCGATCGGCCGCCCGGGTCGGCCCCACCGGGCTGTCGTCGCCGGTGCCGGTCATGTGCAGCACCGGCACGCGAATGGCGGCATACTCGGCCGCATGATCCGGCCAGCCGACCGACACCGGGCTGCTCAGGGCCAAGACGGCCTTGACCCGCGCGTCGGGCGCGGAGTGATACGGCAACTGCGGGGGCGACTGGCCGGCGGTCACCAGCGCGGCCAGCGCGCCAAACGCGTGCCCCGCAACGCCGATCCGGCTGGTATCGATCCGCCGCCCCAGCGGCGTCTGTTTCGCTGCGTGGCTTTCAAGCGAGTCGAGCACGAACCGCAGGTCGGCCGCCCGGTCAACCAGGTTCTGCGGATCATCGAACGAGGCCTTGATCGCCGCTCGGGGCCGGATCTTGCCCCGCCAGACTTGCTCATCGCTGCCGTGGTGTTGAGGATGGACCGACAGAAATCCGTGGCTGGCCCAGAACCTGCCGAGATACGCGCATCCTTCGCGCGATCCGCCCAGCCCATGGGAATAAACGATTACCGGCAAGCGCTGCTCGCCGCCCGCCGGGTAATAGAGCTTCAGCGGCACGGGCCTTTGCCGCGCGCCGTCGACCCAAACGGCCGTCTCCGCGACGACCGGGCAAGGTCCCGGCCTGGTGAATTCCAGGATTCGATCGAAGGTCTGGGAGGAGAGCCCGCCCGGTGACCCGGCGGCCAGCGGGCCGGGCAGTGCGAGGAAGACGAGCCAGCCGAGGAATTTTTCAAGATGCATGGCGGATACGCCCCGCGCGGGTGAGCGGAGACGCGGGGCGGCCGCAATGCCGCTCCGCTGGTTGAGGACCAGGCGAATTGTGACTACTGCATCCTATTCCTTATCCCCGGAACCAAGGCGGCGAGGTCAAGGATTCTGTTCCAGTTCACCTTGGATCGGCTGGAGGGACCGTGCGTTTTGACCCGGATGCGTGTCGCAGATTATCGAGCAGAAATTGTTTGAGACGGCAGTT
>JAMOAF010001087.1 GCA_023621895.1 Planctomycetota bacterium | reverse complement strand
GACAAGTTTCCTGGTTCCCAAGCTCCAGCTTGGGAACCTTGCCAGTCCCTAGACAATAGTTTCCTGGTTCCCAAGCTCCAGCTTGGGAACCTTGCCAGTCCCCAGACAATAGTGTCCTGGTTCCCAAGCTCCAGCTTGGGAACCTTGCCAGTCCCCAGACAAGTTTCCTGGTTCCCAAGCTCCAGCTTGGAAACCAGATGGAAGCGGTGGCCACAAGCGAGCGTTCCCAAGCTGGAGCTTGGGAACGAGGTGGAAACCCAGAACCCTGACCCCTGAACCCTGACCCCTGCGCGGGAGCTTGCCGGTGGCGAACTTCTTTCTCGACAACAAGGATATCCAGTTTCTCTTCGATCACATCGACATGAAGGAGCTCGCGCGGATCCAGGAGCACGACGCGGAGAACGGCGATGCCGACTACGTGCCGGTGAGCGACGAGGACATGGTCGACAACTACCGGCAGATTCTCGAGATCGTTGGCGAAGTCGCCGGGAACACGCTCGCCCCCAACGCCGAGCAGGTCGATCTGGAGGGCAACACGCTCAACGACGACGGCACGGTGACGCTCCACCCGCTGGTCCGCCAGAACCTCGACCGGATGACGCAGGCCGAGCTGATGGGATTCACCCTGCCGAGGAAGTACGGCGGCTTGAACTGCCCGAACCTGATCTACACGATAGCCAACGAGATCGTCAGCCGGGCGGATGGATCGTTCATGAACATGTTCGGGTTGCAGGGGATCGCCGAGACGGTCAACGCGTTTGCCAGCCAGGAGATCAAGGACGAGGTGTTGCCGCGATTCGCCGAGGGGGAAGTGACCGGGGCGATGGTGCTCACCGAACCGGACGCGGGCAGCGACTTGCAGGCGGTCCGGCTGCGGGCCCACCAGGATGAGAACGGCAACTGGTATTTGAACGGCGTCAAGCGGTTTATCACCAACGGCTGCGGCGAGATTCTCTTGACCCTGGCGCGGAGCGAGCCGGATGTCAGCGACGGCCGCGGCCTGAGCCTGTTCATCTCCGAGCGGTCGGAGCGCGTCCGGGTCCGCCACCTGGAGAACAAGCTGGGGATCCACGGGTCGCCGACGTGCGAGCTGGTTTTCGAGGACACTCCCGCCCGGCTGATCGGCGAGCGGCAGCGGGGCCTGATCACGTACGTGATGGCGCTGATGAACGGCGCCCGGGTGGGCATCGCCGCCCAGAGCCTGGGGATCGCCGAGGCGGCTTACCGGCTCGCCCGGACGTACGCCCACACCCGGCAGCAGTTCGGCGGCCCGATCGAACGGCTCCCCGCCGTGGCCGAGATGGTCGCCGACATGCAGGTGGCGATCGAGGCGGCCCGCGCGCTGACCTACGAAACGAGCCGCATCTGCGACCACGAGAACAACAACCTGCGGATTCTCGAATGGTCCACCAATCTCGACAAGGACGAGCAGAAAGAGCGGAAGCAGCGTTCGCGGGCGCTGAAGCGGCTCAACTCGATGCTCACGCCGATGAGCAAGTACCTGGCCTCGGAGATGTGCTGCTACGTGGCCCACACGGCAATCCAGGTGCTCGGCGGTTCGGGCTACATGAAGGATTACGCCGCCGAGCGTTATCTGCGCGACTCGCGGATCACGACGATCTACGAGGGGACGAGCCAGTTGCAGATCGTCGCCGCCGTGCGGGGCGTTTCGTCGGGCGCTTTCGAGTCGTACGCCGGCGAGCTGGAGCGGGCCCAATACGAGGCGCCCGAACTGGCGGAGCTGAAGCAGGCGCTGGTCGAAGCGAAGCAGCGGCTCGTCGAGGCGATCCGGCTGGTCAAGACCAAGTCGACGATGTATCTCGACCTCAGCGGGCGGCGATTGGTCGACGCGGCGATCAGCGTGATCTGCGGCCACTTGCTGCTCGGCCAGGCGGCCAAGTGCGACCGCAAGAAGGTCGTCGCCCGGCGCTACATCACCACCCGGTTGGCCCAGATGCAGGCCGACCTGGCGATCGTCAACTCCGGCGACACGGCGGCCATCGACGCATACCAACTGCTGGCGGGCCCGGTGCCGGTGAGCGGGTGACGGGTGGCGGCCGGGGTTCTGCAATTGGGCTAGGGAAGGGTGCGCGATGAGATTGTTTGAAGGGAAAGTCGGCCTCGTGTTCGGCGTGGCCAACGACCGCAGCATCGCCTGGGCGATGAGCGAGGCGCTGCGGGCTCAAGGCGCCGAGCTGGCATACACGCATCTGCCGGGCGAATCGAGCGAGCGCCGCGTTCGCCGGCTCACCGAAGAGCACGCGCCGAAGCTCGTGCTGCCCTGCGACGTCCAGCAGGATCGCGACCTCGATCGTGTGTTTACGCAGATGTCGGAAACCTACGGCTCAATCGACTTCGTGATCCATGCGGTCGCCTTCGCCCCGCCGCAAGAGTTGCGAAAGCCCTATCTGGAGACAAGCCGCGAGGGCTGGCACCTGGCGATGGACATCAGCGTCTACAGCCTGGTGGCCGTGGCGCGGCGCGCGGCCGCGATCATGCCGGAGGGCGGGTCGATCGTGACGATCACCTATTTCGGCGGCGAAAAGGTGATGCCGGGCTACAACGTGATGGGCGTTTGCAAGGCGGCGCTCGAACACTCCGTCCGCTATCTCGCCTGGGACCTGGGACGGAAGGGTGTCCGCGTCAACGCGATCAGCGCCGGCCCGATGCGGACCCTGAGTTCGGCGGGTGTCGCCCGTTTCGACGAAATGCGCGAACACGCCGCGCGGAAATCCTGCCTCGGTCGCAACGTCGAATTCCGCGAACTGGGCAAAGCCGGCTTGTACCTGCTCGGAGACCTGTCCGACGGCGTGACGGGAGAAGTCCTGCACCTGGATTGCGGTTACAGCATCGTGGGGTTGTAGGTTGTAGGTCACAGCGGTCAGCTAACAGCCCGTTAGAGGTTGCAGGTTGCGGCTCTCTGCGGGGTTGCGCGGGGCTGAGATGGTGATCTGCCTTCGGAGCGTAGATGCCAAAAGCCGGCTCGCTGGCCATGGCGTGGATTGTCTCAACGAATCAACGGGCGTCGCCAACGCGGGGCAAGCCCACGCGGCTATCGGCCTGTGGCCCGGATGGCGGCTCAAACGCGGGGCAAGCCCACGCGGCTATCG
>JAMOAF010000643.1 GCA_023621895.1 Planctomycetota bacterium | reverse complement strand
AGGTCGATGCTTTCGGCGGGCGCGGAGACGACGAGGGCGTTGGTGCGGGCATCCGGCGTGATCTGCACGTCGTCGAGCACGCCGGAGCGGATCAGCCGCTGGCCGTCGACGTCGAACAGTTCGAGGGCCGCCGCCTTTTGCGTTCCCATTCCGCCGGCAGCCGCGCTGATCGCCTGCTGGATCGTCATCGCCAGATCGGCGGCGAGCGAATTCTGCAACTTGAACACGCGCGCCTGGGTGACCGGGCCGGGCGTGGCCACGTCGAGCCGCTGGATGAGCAGTTCCACCTCGGCCATGTCGCGGGGGGCGGCGCGGACAACCAGGGCGTTCAGCCGCATGTCGGGGCTGATCTGCACCAGCGGGCCGAGCGCGCCGCCGCGGTTGGTGAACGACTGGAGGATCGTGGCGCCCACGGTGGCCACGGGTGCGTGCTTCAGCGTGAAGACGCGAAACTGCGTGCCCGGCCCCACCGGCTGGTCCAGTCTGGCGATCAAGTCCTTGACCGCGCGGACCGCCTCGCCCCAGCCGATCAACAAGAGCGCGTTGGGCTTGGCGAGCGGCGTGACGATGAGCCGCCCCTGGCGGCCGCCGAGCAACTCCATCGACACGCTCGTGACGACCTGGCTGATGCCCGTGCTATCGACGTGCCTGAGCAGATAGATGTCGATCTCGGGAATCGTTTCGGCGCTGATTCGTTCGATCTCCTCGATCAGCCGCGTCAGTTCCTCGACGTCGTGTTCGCGGCCGCGGAGGATGATTACGTCGAGGTCCGGCAGCACTTCATACTCGACCTCCGGCCCCAGCGCGGGAAGCTGATCGGCCGGCCGGCGCTCGCCCGCGGCGCCCGCCTCAGCCTCCTCGGAACCCGCGGCGGCCGGCTCGCCGGGCTGCTGTAGCATGTAGGCGACCAGTTCGATCCCCATGTTCCCGTAGTTGCCGCGCCGGCTGTCCTGATTGGGCAGCGCGCGGCGTCCTGTTTCCGGGGCCTGGCCGCCGGTCCGGTAGGCCTCGACTGCCTCGCGGACCTTGGCCGGGTCTGCGCGGCGGACGGGCACGATCTTCACCTTCCGGCCGAGCGCCATTTGGGGGCTGTCCAGCCCGCGGATCAGCCGGCTGAGTTGGTCGGTCAATGAGACTTTTCCGAAGATTCGCACGCCGTTTCGCTTGCGGTCCAGATACAATTCGACGTGGTCGCCCTGGCCGTCGGAAAGAAGGTAATCGGGCCAGCCGGCCTCCTTCGCGCCGACCGCTTCGAGCCGCGTGCCGAGCAGGTCCCGCAACCGCGTCTCCACCAGGTCGAGCGGGACATTGCCGAGGGATACGTATTCCTCCTTGCGCGGTTCGCGGCCGGCCATCACCCGCTTCAAAATCTGACCCGTCTGGACCTGGTCTTGAACCACAAGAGCCTGGGTATGGGGCAACGGCCGGGGAACCGCGTCGGCGGGGACCAGCGGGCTGGCGGGCGGCGCAAGCTGGCGCGAAATCAGGGCGTGGATCGAAGGCGGAGCGAGGACCAGCAGTTGAGGCGCCCGCGGGTCGACGGCCACGCGCACGGCGAAGCTGGCGAAGCTGGCGCGAATCCATTCGGCCGCCTCCTGCAAACGGGAAGCGTCGCACGGGTAGACCTTCATTTCCGGCTGCTCGGCGGGGCTTGCCGGATTAGGGCGATCCGACGACTCGATCACCTGCTTGGCGATCTGGTGCGCCTCGTCGGGACCGCGGAGCAGCACCTGGTTGGTTTGCAGGTCGGCCATCAAGTGCACCGTCGAGCCCAGCCCCGGAAGCACGTCGCGCAGCATCCGCTCGATGTCGGAAGCCGACTTGTATTGTAGACGATACGCTCGGTAGTCCGCTGGGCCCGGCACTTGCGCGCGGGCCGTCCATGCCGACAAACAGATCGCCAGAATCCACGTCAAGGCGGCGATCGAGCGCACGCCGAGCGCTCGCCGTCGCGCATTGTGTGATCTTCTCACCGCAATGGCCCAATCTTGGTTTCGTGATACGTGCCGCGAGCGGCAGACCGCTCCACTTCCTCGGCACCGGGACCGTGGGGCCGCAAACGAGACAGCGCCTGGCAATCTCTTCCACCACAGCCCGCCGAAAAGGATTCAAAACGCATGTCGCACAATGCGGGTCCCAATCCGGCTGGCCGCGCCGTCTGAATCGGCGCGCGGGGATGCGGGACCCTCGTCCGTCGAGAATAGCGGGCGGATGCTAAAGACTTGCCCGGGAACGTTCAAGGCCAATTCTCCCCCCGGATGACGGCCCGTGAACCTCCGCGGGCCGCCGTGATGTCAAATTAGAGAGCCTGGAGAAAGGAGGCGCGAGGTCCGCAATGGCTGGCTCTGTGCAGGCTTGCTCGTACGGATGGGTTTTGTTGGCTCCCGACACCCAACCTTGGGCCACCTTCCCGCGTGACTTTCGGTCCGCAGGCTTCCGCAAGGGAGTCCTCCCGTCCGCCAATCCCCTTTCCACGGACCGGTTGGCGGAATGAAAGACTGACCGGCGAACCCCCATTGGGTGGTAGTTCTTTCTCCGGCGGAAGGAATAATTCAGGCCGCGGCGGATGTTTTTGGTTGCATTTCCATCCGCATTGTCTAAGAATAGAAAGCGCCGGTCAGAAATCTGATTCGGCTTCCGCGGAACAGAGAGAAGCGAGGCTCAGGCCGTTTGAGGCGGGTTGACGGTCCTGGGATGGTGGTCCACCATGATCCGCGGTTCTCAGTTCGAGGAGCCTTCCCCATGTCACGTCTCTCATCCAGGCGGGGATTCACGATGGTCGAAATCCTGGTGGTCATCATGATCATCGGGATCCTCATCGCATTGCTGCTGCCGGCTGTCCAGCGGGCACGGGAAACGGCACGCAAGACCCAGTGCCAGAACAAGCTCAAGCAGATCGGCATCGCCCTGCACAACTACCACGACACCCACGGTGTGTTTCCCTTCGGGCGCGGCGGCACCGGCGATCTGACAAATACCTTCTCGCGAATACTCACCAACCGCGTTACGATGAGCGGATTGGTGGCGATTCTCCCCTACCTGGAAGAGAGGGCGCTCTACGACAACATCAGCTCTCGCTATGAGAACTACGATGGATACGTGTTCATGCCCT
>JAMOAF010000681.1 GCA_023621895.1 Planctomycetota bacterium | reverse complement strand
CAGCGCGGGGGGCAGGTGCCGGGGGCCCGAGGCGGCGACGAAGACCAGTTGGTGGAATTGTCCGATGGGCGGATTCTCCTCGATATTCGCCAGGAGAAAGACCCGCACCGCTGGCTCGCCACCAGCAGCGACGGGGGCCGCACCTGGTCCGAACCGCGGCCGGGCCAGGCGGTCACGCCGGTCTGTTGCGCGATCGAGCGCTACACGCTCAAATCGGCCGGCGACGACCGCGACCGCATCGTCTGGACCGGGCCCCTCGGGCCGGGACGTAGCCGGCTGGTCGTCCGCACCAGCTACGACGAAGGCCAGACTTTCACGGGCGAGCGGCTGATCAGCGACGGGCCGGCCGCCTATTCTGATTTGACGCTGATGAAGGACAAGTCGGTGGGCGTGCTCTGGGAACGCGGCAACTACCGCTTCATCACGTTCACCCGGCTCGACCGCGAGTTCCTCGAACCCGCCCAGCGCTAAGAGCGTTTCGCGAAGCCGATTGGCGGTGATGGGCCGTTCTGGGCAATCAGTGGTTACCCGCTAGAACTCCCAGACACGATTGGAGAGACACACGTTCACCGTCGTCTTCGCCGCGGTCATGCTCCTGCCGGTCGCGGACGTTTCTGCAAGACCCGCAGGCCTGTCCCCTGCGGAGGAACCAAGTGGCGTTGGACCGATGTTTCAAGACTTCCTCGACCGGAAGTCATTCTGGCGGTTGCCGGTTGGCTCGGGGCGTTTGCGGCGTGGCCGGCGATTGCCGCCGCGGCTGGAGAGCCGCGGCTGGTCGATCGTTCCCAGACCAGGCAGCTCTTGCTCGACAATCGGGTCGTCGATGCCGTCGAGGGCCTTGAGCTCCGCCTGGGCAAGGTGGAGAAAGACCGCCGAAATCCGCTGATCCAGGCAGACATGCCGTGGGAGAATGCGCTGAACAACCTCTATCCGAATGTCCTCTACGACCAGCGGGAGCAGCGGTTCAAGCTCTGGTACAAATGCGTGCTCGTTGATCCCGAGGTCCAAGCCAGGATGATGCCCCCGCGCGAGATACACGGCGTGGGCTGGTTCCTGTTGTATGCCACTTCGCAAGACGGCCTTGCCTGGGACAAGCCGGACCTGGGGCTGCACGGCTTCGGCGGCTCGAAGCGGAACAACGCGGTGGCTCGCGATACGCCCAACGTGGGCGTCTTCAAGGACGAGCATGATGCTGATCCCGAGCGCCGATACAAGATGATCTACGACGTCGGCCGCGGCCAGATGCGGGGCCGCTTCTCGCCCGACGGGGTCCACTGGTCGGAGCCCCTCATCCCCGAGGGTCTGGGCATGACCGGCGACACGCACAACAACGCCTGGTGGGACGAGCGAATCGGCCGTTACGTGCTGATCACGCGATTCTATCTGGGCGAGCGGACGGTTGCCCGCAGCGAAAGCGACGACTTCCTGCACTGGGACGCGCCGCGGCTGATCCTCCGCTCGACGCTCCAGGAAGGCGCCGCTCGGCAGGCGTACTGCATGCCCTCGTTCCCATACGCCAACGTCTATCTCGGCTATCTGATGATGTACAACCAGGGGACGGATCAATCCGTGGACTGCGAATTGGTTTGGAGCCCGGATTCCATCCAGTGGCAGCGGGTCTGCCCGGGCAATGCGATCATCCCGCGCGGACCGGAGGGAAGCTATGACAGCCTCTGCATCTACGGCCCGTCCGGCCCCGCGATCGAGCAGGATGGCAAGCTGTTGATCTACTATGGCGGCGACGACTTCCCGCACCGGGGTTGGAAACGCCACTGCCTGCCGTGCCTGGCAAGGCTGCGGATGGACGGGTTCGCGGGCTTCGAACCCGCCGAGCCGGGTGGATCGGGCGTGCTGACAACGCAGCCGATGCTCTGCACCGGCGAGCCGCTGCGGATCACCGCGGACGCATCCGGCGGCTCGATCCGCATCGCCGTGCTCGGCCAGGAGGGATTCGCCGCGGACCAGTGCGCGCCGGTCACCGACAACGTCACCGGCGCGCCAGTCCGCTGGACATCCGGCGCGGCCTTCGACTCCCTGCGCAACAAGGTGGTGCGGCTCGCCTGTCACGCGGAGCGCGCCAAGCTCTACTCGATCAGCGGCGTGCAACTCGTGCCGCGACCGATTGTCCGCACGGAGCTGCGCCACTTCGACGATTCGATCGACGTGACCTTGGGCGCGCCTGATGGCGCCGGCGGCGCCGCCATCCGCTACACGCTCGATGCGACCGAGCCGGCGCTCGATTCGCCCCAGTATGCCGGGCCGATCCGCTTGACCGAGACCGCGGTCGTGAAAGCGCGGCTCTTCTTTCCCGCCCACGACGGCGGCGGCCCCGTGGAGCAGGCCACGTTTGTCAAACGAGCGCCATGGGCGGCGGCCCATCCCGGCGAGCGAAAACAGACAGTCGAGCGCGAGGCTGCTTTCGACCGCGACGGCGAGGGCTGGCACGCGTACGACGAGTTGGCGCATCGCGCCGAAGGCGGCCAGAGCGGCGGTTACGTGACCGTTTCGCGGGCAACGGGCCAGCCCTACGCCGTGTGTCGCGCCGACTCGTCCGCCGGCCGGTTCACCGGCAGTCTTCCCGAAATATTCGGCGGTGACGGCGTCGAGGTCTCCTTCCATTACCGGGCTGACAAGCCGGCCGGCGGCGCGCTCGTCGAGGTTTTCGCCGGCCAGGTTGCCCAGTGGGGTTATCACGAGCTGCCTCCCGCCGGCCAGCAGTGGCGGCAGGCCCGCGTCTCTCTGCGTTACGACTGGAACGACGCCGAAGCCAAGGCCGCGGGCTGGCAACCGTCGATCAAGGGCTTCTCCTGGCAAGAGACGATTCGGAACGTGGGCCAATGGGTCGTGGGGCCGAGTGTGGCCACGGACAGCCCGCCGGCATCGTTCGACCTGGATACATTTCGGATTCGAACCGTGCATGACTGAATCGACCTGCGTGATTCGTGGAAAAAGCGGCTGTTATTCCGATAGCCGCGTGGGCTTGCCGAGCGCTTCGTTACGTACGGGTTGTGCCGCAGCGCAGGCGCGCCGCGCGGGGCAAGCCCGCGCTTCTATCACGCTCTCATGAATTCCTCCCGGAATCACGCTGGCTCATTTAGCCCCAGCGGAACCCGGTGCGGTCATCGGGGTTCAATATCTGGATAGTTGGCCTTGGCACCCCTCTGGAGGAGGGAATCTTGGCGTATCCGCCCCCAGTTCTGACGCGACCGCCAGGTCCAGGGCGTCCATCGGTCCCTTTCTGTTTCCTTGGTTTGAGAGGAGTATGAGATGAGCCGAGTGCAACGTGTGTTCGTGTCGTCACTGGCGTTGGCGTTGGGCGCCGTCCTGTTTGCTGCCGCGGCGGCCCAGGCGGCCGAAGGGGCCCAGCGCGGGTTCATGGGTCCCAGCCGCGGCAGTCTCCTGGACTTGCTGAGGATCGAGCAGGTGCAGAAGGACTTGAAGCTGAGCGACGAGGTCGCCGCCAAGGTCACGGAGGTTCGGGAGAAGCTGGGCGCGGAGATGCGGGAGAAGTTCGCGGCCCTGCGGGAGATGGAGGACCGAGAGCAGCGACGAGCGAAGATGACCGAGTTGAGCGACGAGCTCGATCAGAAAGCCCGCGAGCAGCTTCGCGAGGTGCTCTCCCGGGAGCAGATGATGCGGCTGTATCAGATTCGCATGCAGGTCCGCCCCGCGGTGGAGAGTCTGACGAATCGGCGTGTCGCTAGCAGACTCCAGCTTACGGAGGAACAGCAGCAGAAGCTGGCCCAGATCAGCAAGGAGGCGGAGGCTAAGCAGTCGGAACTGCGTGGCAGCATGCGCGATGCCACGGAC
>JAMOAF010000087.1 GCA_023621895.1 Planctomycetota bacterium | reverse complement strand
GAAGTCAAGAGGCTGATGCGAGGCAGCATCCTTGAGGTCCGCTGCTCCCAGCCGAGAAGGGCTGCGGCCGTGTTGCGCCAGAAGCTGGCGGCGGAGTCGGTGGGACTGTTCGGAGATCGGGTCCACGTGGTCAGCGCCGACGCCGATGGGACCGCGGCCGACGTCCGGGCGATCCTCGCCCAAGGCAACCTGCCGTTCTTGGGCATTCGCCCCATCGAGCCGTCGCTGGAAGACGTATTTGTCTCGGTCCTCGGCCAGGAGAACGGAGGGAGAAAATCATGAATCGTAACCAGCCAGAGATAGCGGTTGGTGTCCACGACTTGGAGAAGCGGTTCGGCAGCTTCGTGGCTGTCAACCGGATCAGTTTCCAGGTGGCGCGGGGCGAGATTTTCGGCTTCCTCGGCCCCAACGGCGCGGGGAAATCCACCACGATCCGCATGCTCTGCGGCATCCTCGCCCCGACGGGTGGCAGCGGCGCCGTCGCCGGGTTCGACATTCGCCGGCAGGCGGAGCGGATCAAATCGCAGATCGGGTACATGAGCCAGAAGTTCTCGCTCTACGAAGACCTGACCGTTGAGGAAAACATCGACTTCTACAGCGGAATCTACCGGATCCCTCCGCAAAAGAAACAGGAGCGGAAGGAGTGGGTGATCGGAATGGCCGGCCTCGCGGAGCACCGCCATACGCGAACTGCCATTCTTTCGGGCGGCTGGAAACAGCGTCTCGCCTTGGGATGTGCCATCATCCACGAGCCGCCAATCGTCTTCCTCGACGAGCCCACCTCCGGCGTCGACCCCATCAGCCGCCGCCAGTTCTGGGACTTGATCTACGAACTCTCGGGCAAGGGGGTGACGGTCTTCGTCACCACCCATTACATGGAAGAGGCCGAATACTGCGACCGCCTCGGGTTGATCTACCGCGGCGAGCTGGTGGCCAGCGGGACCCCGGAAGTGCTCAAGACCCGGTTCATGCAGGAGGACGTGCTGGAAGTCCTCTGCGACGAAGCGGAGGCCGCCATGGGGGCCATCGAGAAGATTCCTGGAGTGAAGGAAGTCGCCCTGTTCGGCCGAGGGCTTCACGTCGTCGCCGAGGATGGGAAGCGCGCAGCCGCTCGGCTGCGGAGCCTGCTGGAAGGCGACGGCCGCGGACCCGTGCGGGTTGAAAAGATCGTCCCGTCGCTTGAAGACGTGTTCGTTTCCCTGATCGAGACCCGCGACCGGGCCGAAGAGGCGCTTCAGGAGGTGCGGCGATGAACCCCCGTCGAGTGTTTTCCGTTGCCCGCAAGGAGACCTTGCACATTCTCCGCGATCCGCGGAGCCTGGGCATGGCCATCGCAATCCCGATGTTGCTGTTGATGTTGTTCGGCTACGCGCTGACGCTGGATGTAGACAATGTTCCCCTCGTGGTGTGGGACCAGAGCCAATCGCACGCCAGCCGGGAGTTCATCAGTCGCTTTACCGGCTCGCCCTACTTCTCGTTGAGGGAGCATGTCAACAACTACCGGGAAGTCGAGCGGGCGATCGACTCCGGCGTCGCCCTGGTGGCGCTGATCATCCCCACGGACTTCGCCGGCCGGATTGAATCCGGCCGCGCGGCCCCGGCCCAGTTGGTCGTGGACGGGAGCGACTCCAACACGGCGACGATCGCAATCGGGTACGCCGACGTGGTGGCCAAGACGCATTCCCAGCAGATCGCGATCCGCGAAATTCAGCGGATCGGCGGCGCGAAGCTCCAGCCCCCGCTGGAAGTGCATCCTCGGGTCTGGTTCAACGCCGACCTGGAATCGAAGAACTATATCATTCCGGGTTTGATCGCGGTGATCATGATGGTGATCGCCGCCCTGCTCACTTCGCTGACCATGGCCCGCGAGTGGGAGCGCGGCACGATGGAGCAGCTTATCTCCACGCCGGTGACAGGCCGGGAGTTGATCCTGGGCAAGCTGCTGCCCTATTTCGGCATCGGCATGTTGGACGTTCTCCTGGCCGTGCTGATGGGCGAGTTCCTGTTCCGCGTGCCGCTGCGGGGCAACGCCGCCCTGCTGTTCGGCATGGCGGCCGTCTTCCTGGCCGGCGCGCTGTCGCTGGGCCTGGTCATCAGCATCGTTACGAAGAGCCAACTCCTAGCCAGTCAACTGGCAATGGTGCTGACCTTTCTGCCTTCGTTTCTGCTGTCAGGCTTTATGTACGCCATCGGCAACATGCCGCGTGCGATCCAATTGATTACCTACCTGATTCCGGCGAGGTACTTCGTCGCGTTGCTCAAGGGCATTTACCTGAAAGGCGCCGGTCTGGAAATCCTGGCGGTCGAAGCTCTCCTGCTGGCCGTGTTCGGCGTCCTCATGGTTCTCGTGGCCAACGTGAAGTTCAAGAAAATGCTGGTGTAATCATGTACGAGCGCATCAGGCACATGCTGATCAAGGAATTCATCCAGGTCTTCCGCGACCCGAAGATGAAAGGCGTGATCTTCGTCATGCCCATCCTCCAGGTGTTGGTCTTCGGCTACGCGGTGACCACGGACGTGAGGGACGTGCCCACGGCCGTGTACGACCTGGACAACAGCGTTGTCAGCCGCGAGTTGGTGGCCCGCTTCATCCGCTCCGGCTACTTCGACGTCGTGGAGTACGCCGATGGTGAGGACCGGATTGGCGAGCTGATCGACCGCGGCAAGATCAACGTCGCGCTGCGGATGAATCGGGGGTTCGGCGAGGACCTGCGTGGTGGACGCATTGCCCACCTCCAGTTGATTATCGACGGCACCGATTCCAACACCGCCGGAATCGTGCTTGACTATGCCGGCAAGATCACCGGCGAGTTCTCGGAGCAGGTCCTCATCAACCGTTTCACCCGCCTGAAGGGGCCTGCCCAGAAGCCCGGCCGCGCGGAACTACAGACGCGAGCATGGTTCAATGACAACCTGGAAAGCCGCAACTTCTACGTGCCCGGCGTGATCGCGATTGTTGTAATGCTGATCACCCTGATGCTGACCAGTATGGCCGTGGTGCGGGAAAAGGAGATCGGCACGATCGAGCAGATCATGGTCACCCCGATCACGCCGGCCGAGTTCATCCTGGGCAAGACCGTGCCGTTTGCCCTGATTGGCTTTGCAGACGTGATTGG
>JAMOAF010000894.1 GCA_023621895.1 Planctomycetota bacterium | reverse complement strand
ACCGCATCGATCAGCAGCCTCGTGCCGTGAGCCAGATCGCCGGCCACGAACACGCCCGGCGCCGTGGTGGCCAGCGTCTGCCGGTCGACTTTCGGCCAGCCCGGTCGAAACTGCTCGACGTCGCCTCCCCCATCGCTGAGAAAGTCGAGATTCGTCGCCTGGCCAACCGCCAGCAGGACCGTATCGCACGCAAGAGTCAACCGATCCGCGTCGTCGTACAACGGGGCAAAGCGGTGGTCCTCGTCGTAGACCCGCAGGCAGCGGCGGAACGTCACGCCCTGCACGGTCCCGGTGGAATCTCGCTCGATGGATACCGGTCCCCAGCCTCCCGACCGCTTGATTCCTTCCTCATCCCCCTCGACGATCTCCACGGTGTCGGCTGGCATCTTTTCGAGAGTCTCCAGCGATACCAGGTGAACCGCGCCGGTTTGCTGGAGCCGGGCCGCGGTCCGCGCCGTGTCCAAGGCGATCTGCCGCAGATGACCACCACGTCGCGGCCGATTTCCAGCGGCTCGCCCAGGGCCACCGCCCGCAGCAGGTCAACCCCGCCGTACACGCCCGGCCCACGTTCGCCAGGCAGCCCGAGGCTGCGCGAGTTCCTTGCGCCGACGGCGATAATTACCGCACGGTGGTCGCGACGCAGATCCGCAAAGGAGATGTCCTTGCCAACGGTCATGCCATGCTGGATCGTGGCGCCCAGCGACTCGATGACCGATACTTCCCAACGGATCAAGTCGCGGGGCAGGCGATAGGCCGGCACGCCAAGGGCAAGCATGCCTGCCGGCACCCGTTCGCTCTCGAAGATCACCGGGCGGAATCCCATCAGGGCCAGATCGTGCGCGGCCGCCAAACCGGCGGGGCCAGCCCCGATGATGGCTACCTTCTCGCCCGCGGCCGGCGCGAACTGGCCGGCCACGCCGGCACGCAGCAGGGCGGCCATCTCCTCCGCATCGGACGAGTCCGAGGGCGTCGCGCCGCGAATCGCTTGCAGCACCTCTTCCGCGGGGCGGCCCTCGAAGCCCGCCTGCTCGCACGCGAAGCGTTTCAGCGCCCGGATCGCAATCGGACGATCTTCGGCCACGAATCGCCCATCGGCGTCGACGCGCGGCACCTTTCCACGGCGGCACGCCGCTTCACAGGGCGCGCCGCAAATTCGCCCGCAAATCGAGGCCAGCGGATTGGGGCCCCGGGCGATCAGATATGCCTCCTTGAATCGGCCGGCGGCAATCGCCCGCACGTACCCCCGAGCGTCGGTATGCACGGGACAGGCCACCTGGCAGGAAATCAGGTTGCGGTGATAGCCTTCAGCGGGAATCTCCACATGAATCGGAGCCAACCCATTCACGGACCGCCCTCCTCCTGCTGAGCAGGATGCGGCCCCCCCGGAGCAGCTTTCCCTTCCGTCCTGGAATTGGCCTCGGCCCCGGCGGCCACGAGCGACTGAAGTCGAGGGCATGGGGCCAACCAACATTGAACCTGGCCGGCAATCTCGGGGCTTGGGCTTGGCCGTTTCAGGAAATCGGCGAACGTCCAGCGCGAAAGCACGCCCACCACGGCGTCATGCAATTCCGCGCCAGCCTGGTGAAAAGCACAGGCCTGGGAGAGATCGACGGCCTCGCTGCAAAAGTCGCCCAAGATAGTCCCCTGGCATGCCTCGACGACCATCAGCAGCGAAATCTCGCTGGGATCTCGATTCAAGGAGACCCCTCCGGCAACGCCTCGATGCGCCTTGAGTATGCCGGCCCGCACCAGGTGCCGCACCACCTTGGCCAGATAGGTGGGTGATTCGCCGAGGTGTTCGGCCATGGCTCGTGGCGAGCAGGGCTGCTCGTGAGGATTCAGCCCCAAGAACGTGAGCGCTCGAACCGCGGATAGTGAGGTCTTGGTGAGCATGAACGGGACTTGTCACGACAATGCAGACAAATAGTATCCGCATTATCCTTGTTCTCGGCCTGCTGTCAAGCTACCTTTCCAAAAAAAGTTAGATCGCCGCGATATCCGTGCGTACTGGCACACTTTGATCGGTTTTGTGTCACTCATGGCCTGGGATGTCGGTGCGTGAGGCGAGCCAGATTCTTACGCTGCGCGTCGCCGTTGGCACCGCGTGGGCGTGGCCTCCAGCGGCGCAGCGAATCACGTCATCAAGAGCTTTCCACCGGCCATCAAGAGCACCACTGCCAGCATTCGCCGCAGGGTGTGCTGCTTGAGCCGCCGCACCCCGAGTTCCGACCCGATGATTCCACCGAGGACTGCGCACACTGCCCAATAGCCAACCGCCGGCGGCAGGGTTGCCACGCTGGCAAGACGCCCCAAAACGCCAGCCACGGAGTTCATGAGGATAAACGCTGCTGCGATACCCGCCGACTGCCTCGGGTTGGCCCACTTGGACAGAATCAACAAGGGGCTCAGGAACACGCCGCCGCCGATGCCAGTCAGGCCCGCAAGCAGTCCGATTCCCATGCCACAGAGCACAGCCAGGGGAAGAAACCAGCGGGAGCCGTGTGCATCGTGACTGACCGGTTCGGTTGGCGGCAGACGGAAGAGACGCCATGTCGCGAACAGGAGAATAACACCGAGCAACCGCGCGTAGAGAGCATCGGGAAGCGACAGCATGCCCCCAAGAAAAGCGAAGGGGATCGAACCGGCCGCGAAAGGCAGGAGAATCCGCCAGCGCAGATGTCCGGCCCTGTGAAACCGCACCGTTCCGATGGAAGCCACGAGGATATTGAGGAGCAGGGCCGATGGTCTCATGGCCGCCGGCGCAACGCCGGCCAGAGCCATCACCGCCAAATATCCGGATGCGCCGGCATGGCCAACCGACGAGAAGATCAACGCAATCGCAAAAATCAGAACGGGCAGTACGACGTCGATCCTGGCGACCGTGGCAGGGTCGTCAAGGAGGGGGGCCCCCGGTTCAAGCTGGCCGAGGATCGGAGCAACGAAGAGTGCCAGAAGGGCCGCAGTCTGCATCGGCAAGTTCGGTGCGTGGGAGAATGGACCGTGGGGAATTGGGCTCGAACCAGGAGACACCTCCAGTTTCGATGATGTGCTTGTCCATGTCCACGGGTACCCTTCCCAGTCACGGTCTTCAGCGTTCCGATACCCGTAAAGATCGGCGTTGCATACCGGAGGTCATGCCCAGTTGTGGGGCCAGTAACGGTAAGCATCGCCTCGGAGCCACGAGGGACCGCCTACTCGAAGTCGTCCGAGGAATCCAGGATCGTCAGGTCGAACTGGAATCCTTCGTATGTTTGGATGAGTTCGGCCAACTGGTCAAAGCTGAGAAAGACGCCGTCCACCACGACCCCACCGCTGGACACTCGTCCCCGCAGTCTATCGTGCGTCAGCGAGAGACGTCCTTTCCTTTCGATGAGATGGCGAACGGAAAGCAGCTTCCGAATTCTCGCGCGAAGTTCGCCAAGTGCGTGGAAAGGATCCGCCGGCGAGGACGCTCGGAACACGTATCCGTCGTCGCCCTCCACGTCTTCAGATGCACACACGCCGAATCCCGATGGCACGGGAACCTTCCTGAGCAAGTCCGAACAGATGACCATGTCCAGCCGCGCGGCGACTCCCCTGGCTCGCCGACTCGAATCGAGC
>JAMOAF010000170.1 GCA_023621895.1 Planctomycetota bacterium | reverse complement strand
GGAATTCATGAGAGCGTGATAGCCGCGGGGCAAGCCCACGCGGCTATCACGCTCTCATGAATTCCTCCCGGAATCACGCAAGCTCATTTAGCCGGCCCCCCGGCCAGACCGCGTCTTGACAACCGCCTCGCGGCACCGGATGCTGGGTTCAACCAGCGGGCCAGGGGCAGTTCTCTCCCCGCAGGCTGGTCACGCCTTGGCACGACGAGTAGCCCACCCAAGCATTTCACAAGACGAGAGCAGAGGCTCGTGATGCGCCGCCAGCAGACATTCTTACTCCCTGTGTTTATCGTGATGAGCGTGTTCTGCGGGGCAGTGTCACAGGCATCCGCCGAGGACTGGCCGATGTGGCGATTCGATTCCGCCCGGAGCGGCCAATCGCCCCAGACCCTGCCGGACGATCTCGGGCTCGCTTGGGTCCGCCAGTTTCCCGCCCCGAAGCCGGCCTACCGGACCAGGCGGATTCAATTCGATGCCGGCTACGAGCCGGTGGTGTTGGGCAAGACGATGTTTGTGGCGTCGTCGCACAACGATAGTGTAACCGCGCTCGACACGGAGACGGGCAAAACCAGGTGGCGATTCTTCACGGAAGGGCCGGTGCGGTTGGCCCCGGTGGCCTGGAAGGACCGCGTGCTGCTGGGGTCCGACGACGGACATCTCTACTGCCTGGCGGCGGCCGACGGCCGCCTGCTGTGGAAGTTCCGCGCCGTGCCGTCGAGCCGCAAGGTCTTGGGCAACGGGCGGCTGATCTCGCTCTGGCCCGTCCGCGGCGGCCCTGTGCTCCATGAAGGCAAGGTCTACTTCGCGGCCGGAGTCTGGCCCTTTGAAGGAATCTTCCTCTATTCACTCGACGCCGAAACCGGCGAGGTGGTTTGGCTGAACGACGGCAGCGGGCATCTCTACGCGCCGCACCCTCACAACACCCAGGCGCTTGGCGGGCTGACACCGCAAGGCTACCTGGTTGTCAACGGCGGCGAGCTGGTCGTCCCTTGCGGCCAGGCCGTCCCCGCCCGGTTCGATTTGAAGACGGGCAAACTGCTCTCGTTCGAGCTGCCCAAGCCGGGGCGGGTGCCGGGCGGCTGGTTCGCCTCGGCCGACGTCCGCCGCGGCGAGGTCGTGCTCGACGCGGCGCTCAATCGCGACCTGCACGAAGACAAAGTCTACCAAGGTCCGGGTGAGCCGGACGTGATGACCACGGTTCGCGCCGGCGGGCAATCGTTTACTATGGGCGGGGCTTTTCCCGGGGTCGACGGCCAGACCCACACGATCCTGGCGGCGGACCAGAAGTTGTTCGTGGTGACGCACGCCGGGGCCGTGTACTGCTTCGCGCAGAAGCCGGCGCATGCCAACCAGATTGCGCTATCGCACGAGCCGCTGCGGCCTCGCAGCGGCGGCGATTACGCTTTTCCCGAACAACTGATCGGCGCCGCCGGCGACCGCAACGGCTACGCGCTCGTCCTCGGGGCGGCCGATCCGGCCTTGCTTGAAAAGCTGCTGAAGGAGACCGAGTTCCACGTGATCGCTATCGACCCCGACGGAGAGAAGATCGCGGCGCTCCGCGACGAGTTCGACGCGGCGGGGCTCTACGGCAGCCGGATCGCCCTCCACGTGGCCAAGGCCGGCGAGGTCTCGCTTCCCCCCTATCTGGCGAGCCTGGCCGTGTTCAACGACGCGGGCTGGTTCGCTGACCGCGAGGGCGCCGCGATCGAAGCTTCCGACTTGGAGATCCTGCGGCCGTACGGCGGAACGGCGTGCCTGCGACTATCCGACGGCGAGCACGCCCGACTGGTTTCGGCGTGCCGGCGCGATAATTCCTTCACGGTCGAGCGGGCGGCGGGGCTGACCATCATTCGCCGCGGCGGACTGGCCGGCGCCGCCAATTACACGGGGGGCTGGACCAGTTCGGAGCAGCGCGTCAGGGCGCCGCTGGGGGTGCTCTGGTTCGACGACACGCTGGGCCACTTCAAGCGTTCTCCGCAGCCGATGTTCTTCAACGGTGTGATGGTTTCATACGTCAAGGACTGGATGGCCCGGCACAGGGAAGGCCGTAAGGTTCCCTACGACCTGCTGCCGCCGGTGCTGAGCGACGTCTACACCGGCCGCGTTCTGAAGCCGGACGAGAAGGCGGCCGCCTGGCCCGATCTGCCCAAGCGAGACATCGCGGCCGCGCAGCCCAACCAGTATCGGCCGCCCTACCAGAAGGATGACTGGAGCCCGGGGCAGCCGGAGGCCGGCGAGCGCGTCAATCCGCTCACCGGCGAGACAGAGCGCCGCACCTTTCCCAAGGACTACGGCTGCGACGGCGGGGTCGATTACGGCGCGCTCTACACGATGCGGTCGGGGACCGCGGCCTTCTATGACAAACAAGTCGAAAGCGGCACCTGCTACATCAGCGGGCCGAGGTCCGGATGCACGAACAGCGTGATACCGGCTTGCGGGCTGCTCAACGTGCCCTACTTCTACGAAGGCTGCACGTGCGCCTACCCGCTCCCCTGCGGCCTTGCACTGGTCAGCATGCCGCCCGAACATGAACAGTGGGCCGCCTGGGGAGAGGGCAAGGCGGAGAACATCGGCCGGGTCGGGATCAATTTCGGGGCGCCGGGCGACCGCATGACCGAGGATGGCACCCTCTGGCTCGACTGGCCGAGTCGCGGCGGCCCTTCGCCGGAGGTCCGCGTCGCCGTCGAACCCTCAACGGCCGACTTCTACTACCACCATTCAATCTGGATCAAGGGCGGAAACGGCTGGCCGTGGGTGGCCGCCTCCGGCCTCGAAGGAGCGTCGGCCGTCACGGTATCCGGTCTCCGAACGGCCGCCTATACCGTTCGCCTCTACTTCGCCGAGCCCGATCAGAATCAGCCGGGCCAACGGGTGTTCGACATCCTGCTCAACGGCAACGCGGTCGCCGAGCGTTTTGATGTCGTCAAGGCGGCCGGCGGCTGCATGCGGGGCACGATCCAGCAGTTCGAAAACATACCAGTCAAGAACGCTCTTGAAGTCACGCTCAAACCGCACCGCGGCAGGACGATCGTAAGTGGAATCGAGTTGATTGCCAACAGCCAATGACGACCGGGGCAGGATCGGCCTCCAACCGTCGCCAGCCTGGTCAAGCTCACCTTCAAGCCGGGAGACAACAATGCGAAACAAACTCAGTCGGCGCGCGTTTCTGGCCGCCGCGGGCGGCACTGGTCTGACGATCCTCGCGAGCAGCCGGTCGGCCTATGGTTACCATGCCAACGAGAAGCTGGGCGTTGCCGTGATCGGGGCGGGCGGCCGAGGCGGCGACAACTTGAAGGCGATCGCGGCGGCGGGCGAGAACATCGTGGCCCTCTGCGACGTCGACGAGCGCCGCGCCGCCGACTCCTTCGCCAGATTTCCGGAAGCGAAGAAGTATCGCGACTATCGCAAGCTCCTCGGCGAAATGGACCGCCAGGTGGACGCCGTGGTCGTCAGCACCCCGAACCATGTCCATGCCCCGGCAAGCGTGATGGCGATGCGGATGGGCAAACATGCCTACTGCGAGAAGCCGCTGGCGCACTCGGTGTACGAGGCGCGGCTGGCCGCCCGAGTTGCCCGGGAAAAGGGCGTGGCCACGCAGATGGGCACGCAGATCCACGCCACCGAGAACTATCGGCGGATTGTCGAATTGATTCGCGCCGGGGCGATCGGCGAGGTGAGCGAGTGCCACTGCTGGCTTTCCGGCGGCGGCAGTGCGGGGGATCGCCCCGTGGAGACTCCGCCCGTGCCGGCCGGCCTCGACTGGGACCTCTGGCTTGGCCCGGCGCCCTACCGGCCGTACCATCCCTGCTACGTGCCGCACGATTGGCACTTCTGGTGGGACTTCGGCGGCGGCGCGTTCGGCAACATGGGCTGCCACTACTTCGACCTTCCCTTCTGGGCCCTCGATCTCCGCTCCCCCGCGGCGGTTGAAGCCGAGGGGCCGCCGCCCCACGCGGAGAGTACGCCGGCCTGGCAGCACGTCCGCTGCCGGTTCGGTGCGCGGGGCAAGCTGCCGCCGGTCACGCTGACCTGGACCCACGGCGGCAAGCGGCCGGCCCTGTTCGCAGAAAACGATATCCCCACCTGGGCCTGGGGAGTCTTCGTGGGCAGCAAGGGAATGTTGCTGGCCAACTATTCCAAGCACGTGCTTTGGCCCGAAGCGAAGTTCGAAGGCTACGAGCGGCCGGAGAAGAGCATTCCACCCTCGCCCGGCCACCACGAGGAATGGATCATCGCCTGCAAGACGGGCAGTCCCACCACGTGCAACTTCGACTATTCCGGCGCCGTGACCGAGGCGATGCTGCTGGGCAACATTGCCTACCGCAGCGGCCGATCGCTCGAGTGGAACGCCGGCGAGATGAAGATCACCAATTGCCCCGAGGCCAACGATCTGCTCCAGCGGAAATACCGCGAAGGCTGGACGATTTAGAACGCTGCCGCTTCTCCTTGCCGTTGCGGCCGCGGCCGCAACGGCAAGGCCAGCCTGCCAGCGCGGACGGCTCATGCCTTGGCAAGCTGCTTGCGGTGTGCCCAGACCTTTTCGAAGGCCTTGATGTACTGGTCGATCAACTCGGGCACGTCCTTGGTGAAATAGGGGAGCGAGATGCCTCGCCGGTCGACCTCCTCGGCCCCGGGGAATTGATCGGCGATGACCGGCAGGTGGTGCCACCACTGGGCTTCGTGATAAGCCGCGTTGTTGCACTGGAACTGGGAGCGGGCCTCGCTGATCGACACTCCTTCGGCACGCAGCGCCTTGACGCACGCCAAGCGCGGCATGCCGGCCTCGACCTCGTTGAACAGCAGCCGATTGGAGGAATAGTAGATTCGCTCGACGTCCGGCCGGTTCTGCTGCTCGTAGAGTCCGGGCAACCTGGTCAGCCGGTCGTTGAGCCGCCGCATTTGGGCCACGCCCTCGGAGTTTCGCTGGGTCAGCTTCGTCAGTTGGCAACGGGCCAGCACGGCGGCCATCGGGTGCATGCGCAATTTCAGACCCAGGCCGGTGCCGCCGTACTTGGCGTATTTGCTGCCGGGTGCGAATTTTGGGGGACATTCGTAGTGTCCGAGCGTGGCCGCCCGCTCGTAATCCTCGCGATCCTGGTAGTTTCCCATGCCTCCTTCGATGGCCGGCAAGGGTTTGCTGGCTTGGAAGCTGAAGCAGCCCATCCGTCCCCAGGTGCCCATCGGCTTGCCGTGGAGCGAGGCGCCGTGCGCGTGGCAGGCGTCTTCCAGTGCGATGAGCCCCTTCTCCTTGGCAAACTGGCAGATATGGTCCATGTCGGCCGGCAGCCCCAGGTAGTGAACGGGGAACATGGCCTTGGTGTTCTTGGTCAGCTTCCGCTTGGCGTCTTCGAGGTCGAAGTTCAGCGTGCGGGGGTGGATATCGACGAAGACCGGCACCAGGCCGAAGAACCGCATCGGCATGATCGTGGCCCAGAAGGTGGAGCAAGGGACCATGATCTCGCTGCCCGGCGGAAGGTCCAAGGCGAAAAACATGGCCGTAATCGCGCTGGTGCCGTTGTAATGGGCCTTGCAGTAGGGGAGCTTGAAATGGTTCTTCCAATCCTCTTCCAGGGCCGCGATTGGCGCGTAATTGGGACTGCGCAGCAGCTCGAGGATTGCCTGCTCCTCGTCGGTCCCGTAGCGAGGCCACGTGGTGGCGTCGTGGTGAGAAGCCGTGACGGTCTTGGGACCGCCGTTGATCGCCAGGGTTTCCGCTTCCGCTCGGGCCGCGACCGGGCGGGCGGCATACAGGCCCGCGGCCAGTGCCCCGGTCGACTGGAGAAATATTCGTCGCGTGTTTCGGCTCTCGGATCGCTTCATAGCGCGTCGCATGGGATGGACCTCCTCGAAAAACAGGGGTGGTTGTTCACGGGGGCCTTGCCCAATTTCGCGATCTGCCGGGGCCCCGCGGCGGTAGTCTGACAAGACTGACTCTTGCCGCCGTGCCGGGCCATGTCAAGCACCCCCCTAAGAGTCCTTGCGGCATTCCCGCATCGGACTGCCCCCGTCCCCTCTCAATCCGGGTAGCTCTCTCGCCGGCTCGCTTGGCGGCAGAACCCGGCCTTTCCAGCCGCCTGCGATCAGGCTAGACTGGTCGTCATCGAGCCGAAAATTCGCCCGGCGCGACGCGGGGCAGGCCGCAGCGACCGGCGGGTTCCCTTTTTTCTTCCGGCGACTTTTCGTGAAGCAGGTGATTGCCGTCGTCAAGCCGTACCTCGTTGAGCGCGTGCTGGAGAACCTCAAGCACGCTCCGCTCGAGGCGTGCTGCGTTTCGGAGGCAAAGGGGTACGGGAGGCAGAAGTCCTATCTCGACGAGTACAAGGGGAGCGAGTACTCAGCGGCTTTCTTGCCGAAAGTCGAGATCGCGCTCTGGGTCGACGATCTGCGAGTCGACGAGGTTGTGCGGACGATCGTCGAGGTGGCGCGGACCGGTCGGATGGGCGACGGCAAAATCTTCGTGCTCCCGTCCGGAATTCCCGGCGGGCGCGAAATCGACCTGGCCTAAATCGACCTGCGTGATTCGTGGAAAGAGCGGCTGTTATTCAGATAGCCGCGTGGGCTTGCCCCGCGCTTCGTTACGTACGGTTGTGCCGCAGCGCAGGCGCGCCGCGGGGCAAGCCCACGCGGCTATCACGCTCTGATGCATTCCTCCCGGAATCACGCAAGCCCATTTAGCCGGCGTGGGCGTCGAGAATCCGGTCGAAGCGTTCCCGGGTGCCGGCCAGGCAGCGCTCGAAATCGACCAGCAGCGCCCCGCCGCTCGGCCAGCGGAGCAGGTGGGAGAGCTTTGTCAGCTCGGTCGGGTCTTCGGGCAACCTGCTCTGGTCCGTCATGTTCATCAGCCGAAGGCGGCCCTCCAGCGTCCGCAGGAACTGGTAGCTTTCGGTGAAGAAACGCCAGTCGTCCTCGGCAAGGAGTCCCGCCCGATGCAGAGCCTGGAGCGCCGCGAGAGTATTGGGCGTTCGTATCGCGCCGTTATCTCGGCCGTATTTGAGCTGAAGCATCTGGACGAGGAATTCGATGTCGACGATGCCGCCGGGGCCGCGTTTCAGATTCGCCCCCGCGGCGGTCGCTTCCATGCGGCGGCGCATTTGTCTTATCGCTTCGACATCCGACCGGGCAAAGGGGCGGTCGAACGCGGCGGCGGCGACGACTCGGGCGGTCTTCTCCACCATCTCCGGCGCGGTGCAGACCAGCCGCGCCTTCGTCAGGGCCTGGCGCTCCCAGAGTTGGCCCTCGCCGGACGCGAAATAGCGCGCGAACTCGCCCAGCGAGGTGGCCAGCATCCCGCTCTTGCCGGTCGGCCGCAGCCGTGCATCGATCTCGTAGAGCCGTCCATAGGCGCTCAGCCGGCTAGTGACTTTGATGATCCGCTGGCCGAGTTCCCCGAAAAAATGCTGGTTCGACGTGGTTTCTCTTCCGCCGAATTCCGCATGCGCGGTGTGCCCCTCTTCCTCGTAGAGAAAAACAACGTCCAAGTCGCTATGGTAATTCATTTCTCGGCCGCCGAATTTCCCCAGCGCGAGAATCGCCATTTCGCACCGCGAGCCCTGCCGCTCGCCCGAGGCGCGCGTCGGATGGCCGAATTTCTCGGCGAGCCGCTCGTATTCCCTGGCGGCGATCTGTTCCAGGCACGCCTCGGCGATGTCGGAGAGCGTGCCGGTGATCGCCGAAATCTCCTCCTTGCCGAGCACGTCGCGGACTCCAACGCCAAGCTGCTGGTCGTTCTTGAAGCTGTGCAGGACCGGCGCGATGTCCTCCGCCCGGTGGCAAAGGCCCGAGAGCGTGTCGCGGAGAGCTTGCCGCGAGGGCAGGCGGTCCAGCACCAGGCTGTCCATCAGCCCGTCGATCATGCCCGGATTGCTCGTCAGGATTCCACACAGATAGGGGGCGTATGCACAGAGCCGCACGTAGAGCTGAAGCGACGGTGGATTGAAGCTGAACAGCTCCCACAAGACGCCTTTGCCGCCCAGGGAGTCGGCGACCTTGCCGAGATTCATCAGGGTGAAATCGGGGTCGGGCGTCGTGGCGATGGACGCGAGCAGGTCCGGCGCGATCGACGCCAGGAAATGGCGGCAGCGGCGCGTCGAGAGGAAGCGGATCCGCTCTTCGGCCAGCGCCATCAAGTTCCGGTAGGCGACTCTCACGTCGCGAAAAGGGTATTTGCCCAAGACTTCGCGGACGCGGTCTTCCGGGGGGGCCGGGTCGAGAACCAGGTCGACCTCGGCGGCCGTCTCCGTATCGCCGCGAAACGCGTCGTGGAGCAGGTGGTCGAGGATTCGCCGGTTGACCACCGCGCTGTTGTCGTAGTCTTTCTGGAACGCATCGAGTGCCCTGCGGCCAGCCGAGTCGCGGTAGCCCATCCGCAGCGCCAGTTTGCGCACCTCCCCGGGTTCCTCCGGGGCGGTGTGGGTCTGCAAATCGAACATGATTTGCAGGCGGTGTTCGATCTTCCGCAGAAAAGCATAGTTCTTTGCCAGCAGGGACCCCTCCTGATCCGTCAGGCAGCCGACTTCGGACAGCCGGGCGATGCCTTCGAGCGTGTTTCCGGTGCGGACTTCGGGCAGGTCGGCGCCGTGGAGCAGTTGCAGGAACTGGATCACGAACTCGATGTCGCGAATCCCGCCATGCCCGCATTTCACGTCGCGATGGTCGCCCCCTTCCTGCTGCGCGCGGCGCTCGATCCGCCGTTTGAGGGCCTTGATGCCGCTGATGTCCGCAGTGTTCAGGTAGCGGCGGTAGATCCAAGGGGTCATCTGCTCGAGGAATTCCTCGCCGAGGCGCAAATCCCCCGCCACCGGCCGAGCCTTGATCAGCGCCTGGCGTTCCCAGGTCCGTCCGCGGAGATCGTAATAGCGCATCGCGCCGTCGGCGCTGATCACGATCGGACCCTGTTCCCCCTCGGGCCTGAGGCGGAGGTCGACCCGGTAGGCCGACCCCATGTCGGTCGGCTCGGTCAGCATCCGGACCAGTTCGCGCGCAAGCAACTCGAAGAACTCGCGGTTGGTGATGCTTCGCGGCCGATCGGTCCGCCCCTCGCCGTCGTAGAGGAAGATCAGATCGATATCGCTCGAATAGTTCAGTTCGGTTCCGCCCAGCTTTCCCAACCCGAGGACTACGAATCTCGCGCGGCCGCCATCCGGGCCTTGTGGCATCCCCCGGCGCTGGCTTGTTCGCCGCCAGGCGGCCTTCAAGGCGGCCTCGATGACCGCGTCGGCCAGGTGCGAAATCTGCCCGGTCACCGTTTTCAACGGCTGATCGCGAATGATGTCGCCGTAAGAGATTCGCAAGGTCTCGCGGCGTTTGAATCGTCTCAGTGCGCGCGACACCGCCTGGTCGTGCTCGAGGGCGCCGACCTCGCTCACCAGGTCTTCGACCAGCCGGTCCCGCGACACCGGTTCGCCCTCGGTCAGCCGCAGCAGGTCGAAGGCCTCCGGGTCGGTCGCCAGCGAGTCGGCCAGGTGCTGGCTCGTCGTACAAATCTGGAGCAGCGTGGCGAGCGACTCGGGATCGCGCTGGAACAGGGCGCCAAGAGACAGGGGATTGCGGGCGGCGGCGACGAACCGGTCCAGGTTGTTCAGCGCCATGTCGGGATCGGCGCAGGCAGGCAGGCGTTTGTGGAGTTGGCCGCACAGGGACGCCATCAGGTCAAGCGTGATCCCGCTTGTCGCCAGCCGCAACAGGTTGCCGTGCGCGCGGCGAGGATTTGCCACGTTCAGTTCGCGCAGCCAGGCTTCCGCCCGGTCATAGTCGTCGAGGTAGCTTCGCAGTTGGTCGAGTTTCATGTTCGTGCCGGATTCTCGTGTGTGACGCCGCTTGTGACTGCGTGGATTTTGCCATCCAGCAGCGGTTTTCACAATCACGGGCAGCGTCCGCTCGAGCGGAGGCGAAATTCGGACGGCTCCCGGCGACTGCGGGCGCCGGCGCGAGCTCTGGCAAGCGGGATGGAAGCACCCACGGATTGAGCGTCAAGCAGTGCCCGGCCGGCGCGCCGGGCGCGCGAAAAGGGTGAAGGAATTGGCCGACTCGATCTCGACCTGAAGCATGCGGCCGGCGAGGCTCGGGTCTCCGTCGAAGACGACGATCCGGTCGCAGGCCGTTCGCCCCGTCAATTGGACGATCGAGCCCTGCCGGGCTTGCTTCTCGGCGGCTTTGCTCGGCCCCTCGACGAGAATCTCGACCGCGCGGCCGACAAACGGCTCGTTCTCCTCCTGGCTGATCGCGTTCTGCACGGCAAGCAGCTCGTTGTTCCGCCTCCGTTTGACGTCCTCGGGCACGTCGGCGTCAAACAGCTCGTCGGCCTTGGTGCCGGCTCTCGGGCTGTACTTGAAAATGAAGCTGTTCTTGAAGCGGCCGAAGCGCACCAGGTCCACCGTCTGCTCGAAATCCTGCTCCGTCTCGCCGCAGAAACCGACGATGAAATCGCTCGTCACGGCGGCGCCGGGCACCGTTGCGCGGATTCTCTCCAGGAGCTGGCGATATTCCTCCACGGCGTAGCCGCGCTTCATCCGCTTGAGGATCGCATTGGACCCGCTCTGGGCCGGCACATGCAGGTAGGGGGCGACCTTCTGAAGATCGCGGACCGCTTGGAGCAGGTCGTCGCCCATGCCCCGCGGATAGTTGGTGACGAACTTGATCCGCCGGAGTCCCTCGACGGAATTGAGCCGGTAGAGCAGGTCGGCGAGGCCAACTCGCCTGCCGCCGGCCGTCGCCTGGTAGCTGTTGACGGTCTGGCCGAGCAGCGTCACCTCGACGCAGCCCTGGTCGGCCAACTGGCGGACCTCCGATTCGATCTCGTCGAACGGGCGGCTTTGTTCCGGGCCGCGGACACTGGGCACGATGCAGTAGGTGCAAAACTTGTCGCAGCCGAACATCACTCGGACCATCGCCTGGTGGACGGACTGCCTGGCCTGGACGATGCGGATCGGGTCGTAGGCCTCGAAGCTCTGCTCGACCTCCGCGCGGGAGGCCGCGCGGCGGCCGAGGCTGACCTCCATGAGCGGCTGGCGGGCGGCGGCCACCTGGGCCAACAGGAGAGGCAACCGGCCGATCTGGCCCGGCCCAACCACCAGGTCGACGTGCGGCGCCCGCTTGAAAATGCCCGCCTGGTCCTTCTGGGCCATGCAACCGAGGACCGCGATGATCTTGTGGGGATGCTGGTCCTTGAGGTGCTTCAGCCGTCCCAAGGCGCTGTAGACCTTGTCTTCGGCGTGCTGGCGGACACTACAGGTGTTAAACAGGACGACGTCGGCCTCGCGCCGGTTCCTCGCGGCCTCGTAGCCCGCCGCCAGCAGACTGGCGGTGACCAGCTCGCTGTCGAGCACGTTCATCTGGCAGCCGACGGTCTCGATGTGGAAGCGTCTTGGCATGGGCGGCGGATGGGGGGCCAAACGGGTGGGACCGGTTGCGCAATGGATCAGGCGTCGCGCCGCTCCTCCGGCTCACCCGAAGAGGTGGCGGGCTGCCTGACATCGCCCTCGTCGATGCGCCCGGCAGTTTCGTCGAGCAACTGGTTGCGGCGGTGGTTCATCAGTCGCACCAGGCCCCAGGTGGCCACGAAGGCGGCAACGATCAGCAAGACGATGTCGCTTCTGTCCATCGTTTCGTATCCGCGTTTTTTTGACAAGGGGCGTTGTAAGAAATTGCGCCGTTTCGTCATTGTCCGCGCGGCCGGTTCGCGCGGGCGCGAACGGCCCTTGCCCCGGTCCGCCGGGACGCGCCGGGACCGGGCTTCCGCAAATACTTGCCCTAAAGGCTGGAGCCGAAATCCTCCTTGAACTTGGCAACCAGGCGGCCCGTCCAGTCGCTGGTCGGCGCGAGGCGGCCGAGAAAGAACCGGAGGACCTTCGGCTCCTCGACGAATCGAAGCCCGCCGACGAGCTTGCGGTTATCATAGAGCCAGTTGATCCGGTCTTCGACAAACTTGATCTGCGACAGCGTGAAGACCCTGCGCGGGAACGCCAGCCGCAAGAGCTCCACGTCGGAGGGAACGTCGTTTCCATCCTCGTCGCGATCCATCGAGATCGTGCCGCGCTCCATGCCCCGCACGCCGGAGATGATATACAGCGCCGCCGAGAGCGCCCCGGCGGGGTATTCCGTCTGGGGAACATGGGGCAGGAACCCCATCGCATCGAGGTGGCAGCCGAGCCCGCCGGCCGGGGTCACCACGGGGATTCCCTTGCTGTCCAGCGCATCGACCAGGAACTTGATGAATTGCGGCGAATGGCTGATGACCGTCTCGTCGAGCGTCTCTCGCAATCCCACCGCCATCGCCTCGATCTCGCGGACCGACATGCCGCCGTAGGTCAGGAACCCCTCGAACAGCGGGACCAGGTCGCGCATCGCCAGGTACAGGTCCTTGTTGTTGGTGGCGATCCCGCCACCCCGCGTGCAACTCACCTTGCGGCTGGAGAAGTAGCAGATGTCGGCCAGGTCGCACATCGCCAGGAGGATTTCGTGGACGCTCTTGTCCTTGAATTCTTCCTCGCGCAGCTTGACAAAATACACGTTCTCGCCGACCAGGCTCAAGTCCAGCACGATCATGATCCCGTGTTCATCGGCCACCTTGCGGACCTCGCGCATGTTGGCGATCGAAAACGGCTGGCCGCCGATCAGGTTGGTACCGGCCTCCAGGCGGATATAGGGGATGTTGTCTCTGCCAACTCGTGCAATCAAGGCGCGGAGCTTGGCAATGTCGATGTTGCCCTTGAACGGGGCGTCGCTCTTGATCTTCAGGGCTTCGCCGGTGAAAATCTCCGCGACCTTGCCGCCCGCCAACTCGATATGCGCCTTGGTCGTGGTGAAATGGTAGTTCATCGGCACGACCGTATTGTCCTTCACGAACGCCTGCGAGATGATGTGCTCGGCGGCGCGCCCCTGGTGCACCGGCAGGAAGTACTTCTGCCCGAAGACCTCGGCCACGGCCTTCTGAAGCCTGGCAAACGACTCCGAGCCGGCGTAGGCGTCGTCGGCCACTTGCATTGACGCCATCTGCTGGTCGCTCATCGCGTTCGTGCCGCTGTCGGTCAGCATGTCGAGAAACACGTCCCTGTTTTGCAGCAGAAAACTGTTGAAGCCCGCCTCTTCCATCGCGGCGAGCCGCTGGTCGATCGGCAGCAGGTTCAGCTTCTGCACCACCTTCACTTTGTGCATTTCAAGAGGAACGTATTCTCCGCTGGCAAACTTGATCATCGTCTCGGACATTCGTGGCATCCCTTTGCGAACGCTCTATTAGGAAAACACTTCCCGGCATCGATCGGACATTCGGCGACCCATGAGTCAATCGAGCGGCTGGCAGAGCGCCCGATCCCGCGCGGCGGCCTCCGCGCTGGGAGCCGCGGCGCACAGACGGCCGCGGCCCCGTTTGCCTTGCCGGCGGACAGGAGTGCCAGCACCGTGGCCTCTGGCGCTCTCTCCTGGCTAGGATAAGACGGAATGCCCTGGTCGCCCGCCGGTTCACCGCCCGTCACCGCCAGAGCGCCTTGGCAGGCGGCCCCGGTTGGTGGTCATCTTCTCAGCGGGCGGATCGGCACTCGTGGGGGGACACTTTCCCGGTCAATCCCAAGAATAGTCAACAATCTTTCAAGCATACCAGGATCGCCGCCGAGTTGGTAGGCTCGCAATCTGGATTGGCCGCGCCGATTGGCGGCGATCCGCCCGCCGGCGGCGGTGCAAATCCGCTTCGAGGCGCGGCCGCTGCCCATCGGCTGCTCATCGGCGGCTCATCGGCGGCCGGCTTGCGTGGCGGTCGCTCGAGGGCGCCTGCATCGGCGGCGGCAACCGGCCGGCCGCGACGGGGCAATCCTGCTGTAACAACTGCGTACACAACGACTTATCGTGAACGGCGGTCTTTGGGAAGGGGTGTCCAGGGGGATCGCGTTACGGCCGATTTTAGCGATCGGCCCTCCACCCGTTTGACCTAGGGCAGTCCGCGCCCGATAATACACGGTCTTGCGGGCTGGGGCGGCTGCGCCGGTGCGCTCCCCGCTTAGAAATTCGCCTGCCTTTGGGGAAAAACAACCGTGGAACGTCTGCCTGCGTTTGCGTTGCGGTCTGCCGCGGCCGTGCTGATCGTGGTCCTCGCCGCAGTCGGCTGTAATCGGCGCGATTCGTTCGATGGCAAGCCTTCGCCGGCCACGGAGCGAGCCGGCTCGACGGAGGCTTCCGACCTGGCCGCGGCCCCCACGCCGGAAGAAGATTCCGGTCCGGACCTGGCAGGCCAGCCGGCAGACAAGACCGGCCTTGGGGCCCCTGGCGGACCGCCCGACGAGGCAGCCGCAGCGGAAGAGAGCCCGCCGTCCGGCGGCGTCGAAGCCGAAAGGCCGGCGGTCGAGGCCCTGGAGAAACTCGGAGCGCGCCTCGAGCGAAACGATCGGGGCCTGGTCTACAAGCTCGAGGCGGTCGGTCTCAAGCTCAGCGCCTCGCAATTGCAGTGCCTGGCTGATTTGCCGGCCCTGGAGTCGCTGGAGATTGGCGATGCGCCGTTGGACGGCGGCGCGCTGAAATGCCTCGCCGGCCTGGTGGGGCTCAAGCGGCTCTATCTGCGCAATGTGGGGCTCATGGATGACGCCCTGGAGAACCTGAAAGGCTTGGGCCAAATCGAGGTCCTCTCGCTCGCCAGTAACCAGATCAGCGGAGTGGGCCTGGTCCATCTTCAGGGGTTGGAGAGGCTGGAAGTGCTCAACCTGAGCACAAACCCCCTGATCGATGACGGCCTCGTCCATCTGGCCAACCTCAAACAACTCAATACGCTCACGCTGGCCGACACCGGGGTGACCGGCGCGGGCTTGGCCCACCTCAAGCCGCTTGAAAAAATCCGGGTGCTCAACCTCGACCGTACCGACGTGGTTGACGGCGACCTGGATCAACTTGCCGGTTTCACGAACATGCGGATGCTGTACCTCCGCGGGTGCAAGGTGAGCCAGGAGAGCGTGTCGCAACTCGACGACGCGGTTTCCGGGCTGTCGGTCTATTACTAGGAGTATTCAAGTGCCTGTGGTCGATCAATTTCAGCGGCGAGGAACAACCTCGATGTTTCGGACCTTGGCGATGCTGTCTT